>JBHLQC010000076.1:0-7453 GCA_048885185.1 Candidatus Odinarchaeota archaeon
TTCTGAATTATGAGTGTAACCAGCAAAAGCGAATCCACCATTTTGACACTCAATTACGGAATAAGCTTGTTGTGATGAATTTGTCCCAATGGTTTGATTCCATACAATCATTCCGTTTGAGGTAATTCGAATTAGGAGAGCATTGTACTCTAACAGAGTTCCATTTGCCTCTTGTTTTTGGCTGTATCCGATTATTGCGTAACCACCAGATTCACATTCAATGACCTCTTTAGCAATTTCCGTCCCCTCCTGAGTGAGAATATTACTCCACTCCAATTCTCCAGCATCATTTAATCGAAATATAAGCACATCAGTTGTTTCTTCAATCTGGGATGATCCAACGATTAGATAGCCACCATCTTCACAATGGATTACTGAATATGCTGTATCCAGACTATCGTTTGTTCCAAATGTTAAGCTCCAAAGAAGATCGTCATCGCCCATTGTCAAGTCAGACTGAGGTGATTGGGCAGTGGCTATAGCAAAAAGTGGAGCAAAGAGTAGAAGGGAAAATAGAAGGCACGATAAAACTAAGACTAAACCCTTCCTCAATCTCTCCAACTCACAATGAGTCGACGAGGTGTTTTACTTTGAATGTACTTTTAACTGTGGTGA
This sequence comes from Candidatus Odinarchaeota archaeon, assembly GCA_048885185.1. Classification (GTDB taxonomy): domain Archaea; phylum Asgardarchaeota; class Hermodarchaeia; order Hermodarchaeales; family Hermodarchaeaceae; genus Hermodarchaeum. The sequence continues at coordinate 616 of JBHLQC010000076.1, forward strand.
TAAGGGTAATTGGTTTTATCGACTTTTCGTGCTTACAGTCAGTTCAACACCTAAAGGACCCATATCTGCAATCTTCTTCACAAAATCTGAAACGAGTTCTACCAGCCGAGCTCCTTCTGACGCGGCTGTTCCCTCAAGAAAAATTCGGTCTGGGTTGATCCCCATCTCATTTAGTATGGGTAGGATATTTTCTACTCGGTTTTTCGTTTTCGTCATTCCAGTTCGGTAATGGCAATCATGTTCGTGACAGCCCAAAATTGCTACACCATCCGCCCCTTGCGAGAAAGCTTCCAAAATGAGAAGCGGGTCAAGCCGCCCACTGCATGGGATTCGTATCGGAATGAGTTGGGGAGGATACCGAAGTCGATTGACCCCCGCACTGTCTGCCGCAGCATAGGCGCACCAGTGGCATAAGAAACCAATTACAATAGGTTGGAGGGGGTTGTCCTGACACGCAATGTCTACAGCGGTCCTTAATTGTTCTCGAGTATATCCAGGTAAATCTAAAGCCCCTGTTGGACAAGCAGCCACACAAGCACCACACCCGGTACATGCGAGTTCATCGATGAGAGGAAAATCAGAATCCTCAAAGGAGATTGCATTTGCATCACAGGTTTTTTCACAGAGTCGACAACTTTCACACAGTTGGGAATTGAGAAGTGGAGCTTGGACATCAAGAGATATCTTTCGCCGGTGTAGTAATGCCGAGACCTGAGCCGCAGCTAAACCTGCATGAGTAACCGTGTCAGCAATATCCTTGGGTCCTTGCGCATTCCCAGCAAGAAAGATACCGGCAGAATATGTACCGGTAGGATTCAACTTGGGATGCTTTTCCAGGAAAAAGTTATTCTCATCCAATGGAAGGTTCAAAATAGTAGCTAGTTTCGGGTTAGTGGGTGCTGGATCGACACCCACACTAAGCACAACAAGATCGACAGGTAACTCGATTGGTTCACACAACTCGGTATCTTCTGCCCGAACCAACAGTTTCTTGGTTTGTGGATCTTCTTCGATTTCGGCCACACGACCACGGATGAAGTTAATCCCATGTTCGCGTGCAGCACGTTCATAGAGCTCTTCAAATCCCTTCCCAAAGGTTCGCATGTCAGTGTAGAAGATATAGACTTCTGTGTCAGGTTGGGCGAGTCTTAGTTGCACAGCTTCTTTGACTGCGTACGTACAGCAAATGCGACTACAATAGGCTCGTCCGATTCGAACATCGCGACTTCCCACACACTGTACGAAAGCAACTTTTCTTGGTGGTTCACCATTTGATGGTTGGATCACTGTGCCTTGAGAAGGCCCAGAAGGATTCAACAGTCGTTCTAGTTCTGGGGCAGTAATGACATCTGAGTAGCGCTCATAGCCGTATTCCTTCAGGTTTTCAGGGTTAAAGGGTTGAAATCCCGTTGCTACAACTATTGCTCCGATTTTGAAAGTAAAATCACGGTCTGAATCCTCAAAGCAAATCGATTCCTTTTCACAAACCCCGACACAGGATTGGCAGCCCACACAAGCGTCCATGTCAATATAGGGAGCCAGGGGAACTGAACTGGGATACGGTCGGACAATTGCCTTCCGAGTGCCTAACCCATAGTTATACTCATTGGGCTCATCGATAGGACAGATTTCTAAACATTTATTGCACCCATTACAGGTCTCCAAGTCTACATATCGAGGTTCTTGATGAATTTTAACTACATAATCCCCAGGCGTGCCGTGTATATCGGTGACTTCGCTGAGGGTTAGCACCGTAATCTTGGGATGTGTAGCCACTTGAGTTAGAAGAGGACCGAGGATGCACAAACTGCAATCTAGACTCGGAAAGAGTTTATCCCATTTGGCCATATGACCGCCCAAGAATCCTGATTGTTCAACTAGTATCACTTCGTATCCAGCTTCCGCAAGTTGGATGGCAGAAGTAGCGCCTGCAACGCCTCCACCAATGACTAGTACGCGTTTCGTGATTGGTATCTCAACCGATTGAATTGGTAGGCTGTGTTCAGCCATCTTGATTGCGGCATCTATCATTAATCGCGCTTTTGCAGTGGCTGCTTCTGGATTATCCCAATGGACCCAACTACATTGCTCACGGATATTGGCGATGACAAGATGCCCCCGGTTAAGTCCCACCTCTTCGATGGTTTGACTCATCAACTCACCATGCAATCGCGGTGAACAGGCGGCCACTACAACGCGATTAACTTTGTTTTCGCGAATCGTATCGCGAATTAGATTCAGACCCTGTTCTATGCAAAAATGGGCGTCGTCATTAACTACGATATTTGGCTGTTTTTCATAGTGCTTTTTCAGTTGATCGATATCTATGATGGTTTTGATATTTGATCCACAATGACAGAGAAAGAGGGCTGTTTTGGGTGTGGATTTCTTTCTTGGTTTCTTGCGTGCGGTTTTAGGCTGGCTTTTTGTACCCTTCTTTTTTGCTGGTTTAGCCAAAGATGTCACCGCACGAGGTTACCATGTTTCGATGCTGCTTTTCAAGTTATAACAGTTCTTACCTTACTATCTTCTAATTTAATTATTAAGGCAATCTCTGCATCAAAGCATTAGTTGCTACCGAACAGATAAAGGGGCAAGAACCCTCAAAAATAAAATGACGACCGTGGCGTGATCGAATGGCTGAGAAGAAACTCACTCCCATGTTGATATACAAACTTCTTCCTCAAACCAATTGTAAAAAATGTGGGATGACATGCATGGCTTTTGCCACACGTCTAGCCCTGCGAGAAGTCGAGTTAAAAGAATGTACACCTCTTTTCGAAGAAGATCAATATGCAGATCAGTTGAATCAGCTCAGTGAGCTTATCACTCCACTTCTAGCTGCAGAAGAGACAGGCGTGGCACTCGATGATACCAAATGTACAGGATGTGGTAACTGTGTGGTGGTGTGCCCTGTTGATGCAACAGTAGAACCAGACACGGCATCCGGAAAAGCCGCGCGATCAGAAGACACGGTATTTCGCGTTGAAAATGGCATTGCAAAAATCATTAACCTCGAAAAATGTCGTCGGTTTCCCCCAGAGCGCATGAATTGTCGGGTGTGTGAGCAAGGCTGCTATGTGAAAGCTATTGAAATCTGGTAAGCCAACTACTTAGGAGTCGAAGATTCCATGCAAGATACGGTTTGCTGTGGTTGTTCAGTGGTGTGCGATGATGTAGCAGTATCTCTCAAGAAATCTGACCTTCAATCTTTAGGACTCTGCACTTTGGGCCACGCCTATTGTGCCTCTATTCGAAGTAAAACCCGACTAACCAAACCTCAAGTAAAAATGGGAACAGGAAAACCAAAGTCTGCATCGTTATCTGTAGCTTATGAACAAGCGGTATCCATTCTTTCTGAGAGTAAACGACCGTTATTGTTGGGTTGGTCCAATAGTCCTTCCGAAGTTTCGAGCTTGGGCATATCCTTGGCAAAACTTCTGAAAGGCGTTTTTGATAGTACGGCTAGCTTTGAATATGGACGGCTCTTAGACTACAAGCTTGTGGGAGGGGAAGCTGAAAAAGTGACTTTAGAGGATGTGCGTGACTTCGCAGATTTCATCGTCTATTGGGGAGTGAATCCTGCGGAAAGTCATCATCGGCATGCAAGTAGATATACGGTTTTCCCAAAGGGAACTAATATTCCCGAGGGGCGTGAAAGCCGCGTTATTGCTGTTGTTGACATTCGTGAATCTGAATCAATGCGGCTAGCAAACCATCAACTAATACTTGATCCAAGAAACGGCGATGAAGACTTCCTCAACGCCTTACTCAACGAACTCAAAGGCACCCTCGGAACCCCACCAACACATGTGGGTGGAATCCCCGCAATCGAATTTCTCAGCTTTTCTAAACAAATCAAAGAGGCGGATTATATCGCCATATTCTACGGTAATGGATTACTTCACGCACCTCACGCATCGAACACGCTACCCCTCCTAGCTAAGGTCGCAAGCCGCCTTAACAAGAAAAAACGACCGTGTGTGATCTTACCCATGGTCGCCCTCTGTAACTCCACTGGAGTAGTGAAAACGAGCTTAGAAAAAACTGGGCTTCCGTTTTCAATCGATTTTACTTCACAAGCGCCAGAACCTTATCCATCAGTGCAAGAGGGATTACGAAACAATGAGTTTGATGCAGCCTTAATTGTAGGATGGGATGCGCTCAACTTTCTTCCAGGACCCATCGCCAAATCGCTTCAAAGAATTCCTATTATTTCATTATCCACCCAACCCACCATGACCACACGGAAATCTACAGTTGTTTTTCCCACGGCTCTTACTGGAGCAGAAGCCGATGGAACCGTGTATCGTATGGACGGCGTTGCCGTCCCCCTCAAACCCTTTGCAAAAGCACCACAAAACATCCCTACTGAACATCAAGTAATAACACACCTTCTCACCCGACTCCAGTAATAACAACGGTCTGGATAATGGCGAAGGCTTTAAGCACACTCAACAAGTACCTACGCTCAAAGGGTGAACCTGATGAAAGTAGCAGTTGCCGGAAAAGGCGGTGTTGGAAAAACCCTTGTTGCAGGTACACTCGCACGATTCCTAGGAAAGGAAGGAATCCACGTCCTAGCCGTTGATGCCGACCCAACACCAACACTAGCATCCGCGCTAGGAGTAGCTTCTGAAGTGGCAGAACAAATCATCCCACTCACTGAAAATGATGACCTAGTCGAAGAACGTACGGGCATGGACAAAAAAACCTACGGAGGAATGTTCAAACTAAATCCACGTGTCTCGGATCTTGCAGAGAAATTCGGTGTTCCTGCACCAGATAATGTCACATTGCTTGTAGCTGGAACGGTTACGATTGGTGGAGCAGGCTGTATGTGCCCTGCAGGTGCGCTTTTAAAAGCATTAATCCGACACCTCATTGTAGGCAGCGATGAAGCTTTTGTTATGGACCTTGAAGCCGGTATTGAAAACCTCGGACGCGGAACATCACGTGGAATGGATGCACTCATTACCGTTGTTGAGCCAGGACAAACCTCGATTTCCACCGTTGCCCGAATCAAAAAACTCGCTCACGACATCGGTGTTGACACCGTTTTTGCTGTTGCGAACAAGGTCATGGACGAGATGGATGAACAAACCATCAGGACCACATTAGACGACCTGCAAATCCCCTTACTAACTATCATCCCCTTTGATACAGCCATCCGACATGCTAACATTAAAGGCGAAGCCCCCATTGACTATGCTCCCGACTCTCCTGCAATTCAAGCTATCCGGGCCCTGATCCCAGAGCTCCGTGCTAGACTTAATAACACAGATATCTAAACAACGGCCATCAAGGATTCTAATCATTTGCATTTCCTTTTTGATTTAACTTGCTCATAAATGTCGATTTATATAGTAGAATAGAATACAGTTGGTCTACATTCGTCACACTCTGAGGAGTCGAGAAGAATGGCTAAAGAAGAATACAACATGGTTCTTAAGATCACATTCTTGCTCCACATCATTTTAGGAGCAATCTTTGGCATTGGTCTTTACATAGTCCCAGACATGTTTCTTGGATTTTTTGCTATGGGTTTCAATGACCCATCAACACGAGTACTCGGTGCAGCGTTACTAGCGTTGACTATTGGTTCAGTGCTTGCATTAGCCACAAAAGAATGGGTACGTGTTCGAATAATCGTGGAAGTGGAAATTTTCTGGTGCATTCTTGGTGTGATTGGCGCAGTCGTTCACATGTTCCTGGCTCCCATGTATTCAATGCTTGCAGGAACTCTCATAATCGCCACTCTAGCAATCTTACTTTTCCTCTTCCTCATCGGATACTTCATCCAAGTTCGAGACTAATTCCCCATCATATCGTCTGATGGGCTTGGCTCCTATCAGGCGCTCCCTTTTTTCTTAAGAATCAGTCGTATTAAGAAAAATATTATTACCAACAAGCCTAACTCCCATTATGGAATTCGATGTCAGTTATTGCTTGGAGTAATTTTGTAATTCTAAATATTGCCTCCGTGTTCTGCTGGTATTTTTACATCCTTAGTGTTCAACCAGTTACTCGGTCAGAAAAATATGGCGATCAAGCCTGGACAATGGCCAAACGGCATCGACTCATCACTAGCGTTCTGATGGGTATCATATCTGTCAACATGATTCTCTGGTTTTGGTTTCCCATTCCAGAACTTGCTTGGCCAGTCCACCCCATCTGGCTTTTCAGCATTCTCATTGGCATAATTCTTGCCTTTGTTTTCACTCCTATTGTGATTAAAGGTGCTATCGATGCTGGAAAAGAAGCTATGGAACCCTCCCAGTCTACTGAGATGTTTGGAGGAATTTACAACTATATTCGTCATCCACAAACAGTTGGTGAGATGCCTTGGTTTGTCATTATTGCCCTCTTCATAAACTCTCTCTTCCTAACAATCTGGGCTATCATCATGATCATCATCGTTACTCCTATTATCATTCATTATGAAGAAAAGGATTTGATTAAACGATTCGGGGATAAGTATCGAGAATATCAAAAACGAACAGGAGCAATTTTACCAAGAATCCGGAAAAAGAAAGAGTAGACAGAGTTCTAATTACCCAAAGCTTTTCGTAGCCTTTGTTACAATTGTACTGCCAGGTGAATACTATGAGAGCGATTACTAATGCAACGATTCTGTGTCCCGTACAGGGGCGCATCGAAAAAGGCACGGTTCTTTTTGATAAAGGAAAAATCGTCGGAGTCGGGAAGTCTATCCCAATTCCGAGTAAAGCAAAAATCATTGACGTCGAAGGACAATATGTGCTGCCGGGATTCATCGATGCCCATTGCCACCAAGGACTCTTTGATGGTTCTATCGGGACTATGGGTCAAGACGGTA
>JBHLQC010000077.1:0-7388 GCA_048885185.1 Candidatus Odinarchaeota archaeon
AGCATCCGATTAATCACGTGTACTGATTTTCGCTTAGGAATGGAAATTGCCTATTTGGCAAATTGAGCGACGATATCCTCAGCCAAAGCCTCAGCATCATCATCTAACGGAACAAGTTTAATGTCTCTTAGTGATTTCGCCCCTAACCCTAACTCAATCGCTCGAGCAAGTTGAGCTTGTTCAAAAATGGGACCCTTATCAACCTCTCCAGTTGTCCCATAATGCCGGAGAAGTGCAACACCAACAGCATCCAAGGCAACCCTATCCTTTGCTGCTAAGAAAAGGTTCGGAGTCACTTCTTCACCACTGGCCGGTCCACCCTTAACAAAAGCTTTCACAGCATCCATCACGATTAGACTCGGTTCATACGCGGTATTAATCTCAGCAATCATCTCGCGTTGATGGGGAGATCCGTGCAATTCATTCATGAAATCATACCCATCTTGAGGGTGATACCGGGCGATCATTCCCACTGCATTCTTCAACGACATTGTGAAATGACCACCAAATCTATGCGTTTTCAGGCAACACGTTTGAACAACTGCATCCGCGTCAATGAATAACCGCGCAAAGAGAAACCCTCGATCCCAATGCGATCCCTCGACATCAATATGGATCCACCCTGCGAAAGGTAAGTCATTAAAAACTTGCACATCAATTTTCAGTTTCTTAGCTAGTTCAATGACGCCACTCTGAACAAGAACATCTTGAGTGTTTGCCATTCCACTACGTTCACCTATGATAATCTCTTTTGCACCAGCCGCTTGTAATTCCTTCACAATGAATTTGAGAGTGTCAGGATGCGATTGGGCTGGAAAGGGATCTGCGCTGTTGTAGTTCGTTTTAAAGGCAATCTGCTTACCTTTGAACTGATCAAGTTTGTATTGCGCCAGAAGGCTCTCAATCGCTTTCTTTCGGTTTTCACATTTGATAAGATACACTTCGGATACCATTATTGACTCCCACCAGTGAGGATTAACCTCAATATCACCCATTCATTCCTCCCCTATACCTTTAGAAAAGACTTGTGTTATTCCTGAAATTCATTAGAATTTTAGGCTGGTGTCCGCCCAAGCAGCTCTAGGAGTCGTTCTTCACTCATTAATCCTATTCGTTTCGCAATATCTTCGACGGCTTTCACAGCGGGGTGGTCGTCAGGTAAATCCAATAGGGACTTACCTTTCAGATTGAATTCGACGATTTGGTCATCTGCGGGTACAATCCCTGCGAGCTCAAGACCGGCATCGTTTAATCGTCGTTCCAAATCGGCTGAACTATCTTTGATGAGTGAAGGAGGGAACCGGTTTGCGATGACCCAGATTCGTCGGAATTCAATATGGACTTCTTTGGCGAGGTCGCGAATTCGAACTGCCGCATCGAAGGACATCCTGGACGGGTCGATCACTATGAGGAGGACATCGACATTGCGGTCGGTTCGTCGGCTTAGGTGTTCAAGACCCGCATCCATATCCAGGAGGGTCACATCATAATTTGCTGTAATGGTGTCAAGGATATGGGTGAGAACCCGATTAACGAAACAGTAACACCCCTCACCTTCGGTCCGACCCATGGCAAGGAAATCAAACTCCTCCCCCTCGACTAGGGCTTCATAGACTTCACCTTCCAAGCGATCCTGCTTAGAGGTTCCAGCAGAAATGGCACCTGCATCAATATCTTCACGCAATTGAGTTGCTGCTTCTCCCACAGAGGTCTCAATATTAATGTTTAACATGGTAGGCAAATTCATCACTGGGTCAGCATCCACAACAAGGAGCGCGTGGTTGGTATGATGAAGAAGTGCACGAAGGAGTAGGGTAGCTATAGTGGTTTTTCCAGTACCACCTTTCCCTGAAACAGACACCACAAGTTTTTGTCTCATCATTCTCGCCTGCTGCTGGAAGGTTATGAAAAAGGGGAACTTAACCCTTTTGCAAACATTAGCTCAATCATCTAGTCTCAAAGGTCTTAAACCTGTATTTTCAAGGCATTATTATAGGAAAACGCCCTTTCGGGCTTATCCGGTTAGACTCAACAGAAAGGTGGCAATTTTTGAATTACGAACCTCGCCGAATTCTTCAGATAACAGAATCTCGGCGTAAAATCATAACAGTCGCAATTGGAATACTCATCATCATTGGGATAATCCTCGTAGGTGTGTTTGGAGTTCAAAACCTCCTCCTGGATTGGAAGATGCTAGATGTCATGTACATCAACAAAGCAGGAGTCTCATGGTGGGCAACTTTCACATTCAATGGACTCCTCTTCCTTGTAGCCATTCCCATGGCTATTATCATCGCCCTAGCTGGACTACCCCATGAATCAAAGACGTTAAACCTGATCTGGATGAGTGACCGAATCAGCAGTCGCCGCTATCCTAGCTACTACATTGTGGCTGGATGGAAAATCCTACTCTTCTTTGGATCCTATCTAGTACTGACATTTATCTTCCTCGAAAATATGCGATTACTAGCCTTACTCTTTCAGTCATCCGCCTCAGGGGTAGGCAACTGGAGCCAAATCGGAGAGGCCCTCCTTCTCATCTTTAACCCCATGGTCCCAACGGAAGTTGTATCTAACCTTGTTGCCACAATTGAGGTCCAATACACGATTTTCTTCACGTTCATAAGCCTCTTCTTACTTGTCATCGGAGTACGCGTCGTCTTCGACCTCATCCACTATTTCGCTCGAATTGGACCATCAACTCGTCGACCAGAAGTCCGGGTCATCGCCTCCGTTTCCTTCCTTGCTGTCATTGGTATCCTCTGGTTCCTCCTGGGAGTCCCCTATTTGGAAGTCGATGTGGGTACACAATTTTATGTCCTTCATCTACTAATCCTCTTCATCTTCACCTGTATAGTATGTGCTATCTCCTTCGGAGCAACCATTATCGGACGCTATGGCCGCGCAGGCGAAATTCCACGTATGAATCGTAAGGTCATAGGGATTCTAGCAATCGTTACTCTTGGCATCCTCATTATCCCCGCCATCTTCACCGGCTATCTCGTGGCAGGACCTATTCAAGGTCAAATGTGGGAACAATGGTACTGGGATCCCCTCATGACAAAAGAATTAGAATTCACCAATTGGGCAGGAGGACCCGAAATCAGTGAGGTTCCCTATGGGCAACTCGTCAATAATTCCGGGGTATCCGATGGAGAAATAGTAGGACATGCCCGACTCTGGGACTTCACGGCAAGTAGTAACAAAATGCGAAGCCAAACCATAGCTAACTGGATGGCCCTCGCAGACAGTGACATCGTATTTGTCGGGGGACGCGAATACTGGATCGCCCCCTATTCGCTGGCACCACCTAGTCGCGATGACTTCCATAAAGAGTACATTCTCTACACACATGCCGAAGGAGCCACCGCTCTAGATGCCAGTAGTGCCACCGGCGAATTTCTCACCGCCGGACAATTTCAAAGCATCTTTGGAACCAATTCCAACTTCCCCATATACTACGGCGAATCACCACCTGGAAACTACTATGATGGATACGAGGGTTTTGTCCTCGTCGATACGGCTATTGCTCCCGAAACCGGTTCCTACAGCTGGGAAGGCGAACCTGACTACATCCTCACCGGAAATGAACTCGCCCTCAAGAAAATCGTATGGTCTATTGAAGATCTCAGTTTCACATGGCTCGCTTTCAATGAACCCACCGCAAACATTCTCATGCAACGAAACATCCGAGATCGTGTCCAGGGAATCCTTCTCCCCTACCTGTTCACTGATTACGACCCCTACCTCGTCTTTGACCGCATCAATGGTGAAGCCTACTACTGTGTACCTATTTTCAGCGGATATTCACTTCAGTTACAATACGCTCAATCTCCCTACCTTCGCCTATTGGGTTTCGCAGCAGTCAATTGTGCTGACGGAGAGATCTTGTGGGTCCGCAATCCCAACGCTAACCCTGCCGAATTCTTCATCGAAGCCCTCTACGAAGACTGGTATCCGTGGATTGACCCACCCACATGGATGCAGGACCAACTCCGCTACCCCGAAGACCTAATCGACGCCCAACTTAGTGTCGATTTCTACTATCACGTCACTGAACCCTGGGTATGGCGTAGCTATGCCGACTTTTTCGAGAAACCCGACCACCAACCCGACATCCACTACGTCCTGTTTCCCATCAATGGATCACTCCGCTGGGTCGGATACCAAGCCGCGCGCTACGTCCGCCACGAGGCACAAAAAATGGCAGGCTTCTATCTCTTCAACAACGGACCTGAAGTAGGCACGGGAACCTTTGCCCGTGCAGGCACCTATGATCCAGTCACACAGACCCCCACAAGTCCAGTGTTTGGAGTTGATGCCGCCGTGGAAAGCTTTGAACAACAGGCAAGATCCGATCTCGTCCTGATCCAGCCTTATCGAATCGGAAACCGACTCCTTGTTCCTCTTAGTGGACGACTAGTATACCTCTTCCCAGTCTACGCCGAAGTACCTGGGGAATCACTCGTAGAAACACTCACATTCGTTGGGATGGTCGATGCCGAAGACATCAATCAAGTTGCCTACGCTCCCACCGTTGCAGAAACCTATGCCCAATTCTTCTTCGGCTATAACCAGACAGTTACAGGTGTCGATTTCGTCGAAACCGGCCTCGATCCCTTCGATATCAATGTCGGTGAAACCGCAGATATCAGCTACCTGATAAAGAACGGAAACACCACCACAAGTGATGTAACCATCCAGCTAGCTAGCTACGGCACCAACTTCGATGTCTACTTCCACAGCACCAACGTAACTCCCATTCTCGATAACGATGTCTATCTCTACAACATCAGCCAACTCAACATGTATCCTCAAGATTTGACCGGTGGAACCATCACTCTCTTCGCTAAAAGTCTTGAAGCTGGAGTCCTCCTCGTAACCTTTATCCTCGAACTACGCATTCTCGTAGACGGAGTCCACACCCAAACCGAATACTTCTACCTCACCGTTCGATCAACATAAAAACCATTCAAACAAGCATCTCTTGAAATACAAGGACCAAAACCACCTTGTAGGAAAAGGTAATATAAGAGCTGAATTCAGGTCAAAAATAATCAACTTTGCTCCTTTTCAAACCTCGATGACCTCAATCCCTACGGACGATGCAACGCTCCTCAGAACTGAGAACACAGCGGAGCTACCATTACTCGAACCTCTCCAACTCAAAGGCTACGCTTGTTTCTATCTAAGTCCAAACCTTGCACAACTCACTTTCCCCAACACATCTAATGAAATCGTTAGACTCCGACCTGGCCTCTATGCTGCAAAAAGGCATAACAATATACACTGGCCTCTTCCCTCTCCTAATGAATCCAGTGTACTCGTGTTAACACCTCGACGTGGAACCACTAAAAGACCTCGAAAAACCAAACAAGGAGCATCAACAAGTCCACAGCGATTTGTACTGATCCTCTACAAACCGTTCAAAAGCGAGTTCAAACGAAAACAACTATCCCGCTTATTCGCACGCACCCCTCTCATTCGTATTAGACCGGGTATTGCGCTTGCCCCCCAAATTCGTATTGGACGGTTTCAGCTCTATCAGAAGGTTCTCTTACGTCCAAGCCAATTTATTTTCCGATTATTAGAACTTGGATCGCCAACACATTATGCTTCACGACTTGAACTCGAAACTTCAATTCTCGAAGAGAAACTAGAAATTTTGATTCATCAAATGTTCGATAAACGGGTTCAACGATTAGTTAACGCTTGCCGTATTCTCTATACGGAATGCGGACCACCTTCAACTGAGAATAAACCAATCACCCAATATTTGAAACGATTCAAACGTATTCGGAAACAGCTACTTTTACTACGCTGGCAGTCAAAATTCTTCAAAGCAGAGCTAGGCATAAATATTCAACGCGGAGTGATACGAGTTGCTTCAGCGGTACATCGAGTGCATAAACGCCTTCAATTATGTGACACCTAAATAAAACACCGAAATGTCTTGATTCACCGAAAATCCGCTATATTGCATTTAAAATGATGAAATAAGCGAAAATTATCCAAATCTAAGAGATAACAATACAATTGTCCCTTTTCTCGGAAATCTAAGACATCTAATTCGTTTAAATTTCACTGATAATTTTGATTTGTTTCATTTGGAGAAGACATCTAGGCTGTGATTTATTATGGCTAAGAAAAAGAAAACCGGAGCAAAGAAAAAAACCGGAACCACAACCTCATCCAAGAAAAAGAAGAGCAAGAAATAATTCCTGCACTTCTGTTCTTGGATTTGGTTCAACGCCAACACAAATCTTCAGGTACAAGATGAAACCCGGCGGGGTCTGAATCTGAAGGAAGTTGGTTTAGGATTGGTCGAACATTCACAGTTCCAATCACCTAAGGTGATTCGAAATGGTCGCGTTCAAATATCCACCTGAAGAAGACGAAGAAGAATGGGAAGAAGAAGAATATGAAGACGAGGAGGACTGGTAACAGCCCTCTTCGCTCCTTTCTTTTTATTCCTTTATTGTGTTTTATCTATTCACATTAACTTTGGACAGAGAATACCAATACTAGTCCATTATAGATTGTATACCCTACAGAACTCAACCAGAAACAAAGCTTTATCAACACCAACTTTCTATTGAAAATTAAATATTGAGTGGGAATTCGGTTTCCATCATGAAACTCCTCCTCATCCTCTGTCTGGTCGCCACATTCATTCCAATGAGTCAACCTTACCCTTACTCAGTGGATGTAAATGTTGGACAAATTAATTGGTTCGGACCACAGCAATGGATAAACGCGTATTACAATGAACCGAGAGGTGAGGATCTTTGTGGAATGGATATCACCAATTGTTCGAATGGAGATGTCATTGTTTTAGCGCAATCTCGGAATTTTGAGTATCGACTTGAATATTCCATGGCAATGCGCGTTAATAACCAGGGTGAAGTCCTTTGGAGTAACCTTTATCATAGAACTTGGGCTATTGCCGTTATTCCGCGTTCCCATGATCAATATTTCATTGTTGGAAAACATGCCGAAACACCCACAAACATCCTTTTCATCACTTGCATTGATGGACTAACTGGGAATATACTCTGGGAACGAAATCATACTCTGTCTCTCCACCGTTCCTGGAGTACCGCCACCGCCACTAATGATGGCGGGATGCTAGTCGTTTTAAGCACTGAAACCCATTTTGGACCGCAGAATCGTACATGGAATGGACTTCGATTTGATACGAATGGAGATTTGCTCTGGAACACAACTTATACTCATTATTATCCGCAGAGTCAAGTTGCAGTAACTAATTGTCGTGACGGGACGTTTCTTTTGATAGGAGCTGAAAGCAATCAGCTTGTGGCCTATCGCTTGGAATCAGATGGCTCCGTTCGCTGGACTCAAATATATGATGAGCCTGCTGCCTGTGA
>JBHLQC010000078.1:0-7277 GCA_048885185.1 Candidatus Odinarchaeota archaeon
TTTGCGACGAGATCAGGAGAGCCATGTTCACCGATAATTCGAAAAGCCTGGGAAATGAGAAAATCACCCGCAAGAATCGCAATATCATTTCCATACTTTTTGTGTACCGTTGCGACACCCCGACGAAGTTCGTCTTTGTCGATGATATCATCATGAATAAGACTCGCAGTTTGTAGCAATTCTGCGGCAACAGTGATCGGAAGAACTTTTTCAACTGATCCGCCCACGGCTTCACAACAGAGTAGTGTAACCAAGGATCGTAATCGTTTTCCTCCAGCGAGAATTAAATGATGAGCTGCTTCGTAAAGGATTTTGGGTTCACCCTTTGCTGTCTGGAGATAGTTCATTACGGCCTGGTTGATGAGAACAATGCGAGATTGAATTTCTTCACTATCCAGAAAAAACATTGAATCTTGTTTAGACAGTTTTTGACTTAGCGTTTCACTTGATGTTGAGGAGGTTTCTGCTTTATTTAGTGTCGTTGAATCTCGATTGGGCATTCGCTGAATCTCCTTTGTGCACCATTCTTTGAAACAGTTATTTTTCCTTGGAATTGAATTATAGAACTTGCAGGGCAAGAGCACACCTAAGAAAGTATTGGTTTTCCCTTAGAATCATCAACCATTGAATTCCACTACACTTCATAATTAAGACACCAAAGCAAGAAACTTCACCAATGTCTTTGAAGCTAATCTAACTGGAAAAGGGAGCCGACAACGAATTAGATGCTGGAGATAGCGTGGTCCTGCAAGTCGCATGCACCGATCTGTAAGACGATCCGAAACCATCACAGCATCGGCGATACGAAGAATATCTAAGGCTGATGCAAGTTCCTGCCCGAATTCCCTTTTCCAAGTTTCTTCATACCAACTTAAGGGCGTTTCATGCTGAATATATTGAGCCGCAGCGATACCTGCCAGTTCTCCACCTCCAAGAGCAGTAGGAATTCCACCTCCATTGGAGGCCATGACATGTCCAGCAGCATCCCCAATGAGAAGCACTGAATCCGAATAAGTTCGTGGTAAAGGTCCACCAGCGGGAACTACTGCTCCAGTTTTTCGAAGAATTTTCGCATTTTTCATGCGTTCAACATTGGCAGGGTGAGAATGGATAAAGCGATGGAGATAGGAGATTGCCGTCTCTGATGGACTTGTGAATGCTTGACGAAAACCAAGACCTACATTAACTGTCGAATCATCTTTCGGAATTACCCAGGCATAACCACCAGGGGCAATTTGACGACCGAAATACATCTCTGTAATGTCTGGATCGTGATTTACATTGGTCATGACATATTGGATCGTTGGTGACAAATCTCGGGCTTTATTTTTATATCTGACTCCGATTGAACGAGCAATTCGTGATTGAGCCCCATCAGCACCAATCACAATCTTAGCGTTGATTGTGCTTCGTCCGGTCTTTTTTCGGATTAGAAGCTGATTAGAATTCTGACGTTTGAGTACTGTTGTCTGTAATTGGATCTGAGCACCTGCGTCTTCGGCTTTGACAGCAAGATATTGATCAAATTTAGCTCTGTCAATAATATTTGACACTAAACGGAATTCAAAACTTCGATTTTGTGGTGAGGTGAGTAAAAGCCGAGAGCTCTGATTTGTAACTATCTCTTTAGGAATATCAACAAGTTGTGCGACGCGAGGAGAGTTTGGAAGTAAATCGTGCATCTCTTCAGGGGTGGGTAAATATTCACCACATTGGACAGGAATACCAACCTGCCTACGACTATCAAAGACAATCGTCTTCAGACCTTGTTGTGCAGCTACTCGAGCAGCAGTACAACCAGCGGGTCCTGCTCCCACAATTGCTACATCATAGGAGAGTGTAGACATGTGGTTCACTTCTTCTACTATCGATTAGACACAACACTTTGTATTCAAAAGGATTGATGTTAGATTCAGAAATGATTGTTAGGATTCTATTGGTTCTTCGTAGAAGCAGTCACGGGCATCTTCACCAAAGAAGCGGTCGAATAGCCATTCCATGGATCCGCTAGTGGCACGCCAGTACATTTGTCCGAAGCCTTTCTTCATCAGCATGTTAAACCGTGATGGTTTGATATCTTTAGCTGATTTTCCATACGCTGTTATTACGAAGAGAGCTTTGCCATATGCAACGTCCATTGGGCAGTGTGTACGTCCAGTGAAATGGCATTTTTCACCAGTTTGTTTTACATCGGCAATTATGTTCTTTGCTACAACAACTGCTTCAAGATGAGCGGTTACGCCTGATTTTGATGTTGGTAGATCTGCAACATCGCCTAAGGAATAGACATTCTCTTGTCCTTCGACTTGCATGGTGTGTCTATCAACAGGAATCCAACCCTCTTCGTCTCCAATGTCCGAATCAATAATTGCTTGTGGGGCTTTGTGTGGAGGAACCACAAACATCGCTTCGAAATCCAATTCGTTGCCTTCCATCGAATAGATGATTTTCTTTTTTGGGTCAACTCGGTCGATATTGAAGAAAGGATGAATGATTATACCGCGTTCTTCGAATATTTTCTCAACTGTGCTGCTGATGGTTGCATCGGGATAGGGTCGCGGGAGAGGTGTTACGAAGTGAACTTCAACTTTGTCTTTCAACTTCTTTTTCTTGAGAAATCGCTCAACCAGAAATGCGGCTTCGACTGGTGAAGGCGGACATTTGTGGGGGAGTGTACTAATTCCAACCACGATTTTTCCGCTTTTGACCTCGTTGAGGCGCTTCCAAATAGCCCAAGCAGTTTCCTGTGTTGAATGAAAGTCAAGGTTTACTTCATCGAAACCAGGTATCACGTCGTTTGCAATTGATGCGCCGACAGCAATGATAAGATCGTCATATTGGTAGGTATTCTTGTTGACGGAGGTAACTACTTTGTTCTTGAAATCGATCTTTGCAACGGGATCAACATGAAAATTGATTCGCTTGTGTAATAGTTTACTTTCAGGTCGTTCAATTTTTTCTGGGTTCATTCCCTTGAACGCGATGTACAAAAAGTTTGGTTGAAAGAGATGTTTACCATCCGCATCAAGCAAAGTGATTTCTACTTCGCCATTCTTGATTTCTTTTCCAAGTTCACGAGCCATTAGGTTCGCGGCAAGTGTACCCGCAGTACCACCGCCCAGAACGAGTATGCGTCGCATTTTTCATTCCCTACTGTTGTTTCGCTGTGATTTTTACCAAAGCACGGATGACGCCGTCATTGTCCTCAACACTGAGAAGTTCATTTTTTGTAGCATTAGTCCAGCCTTTGATATCAGGGGTAAAGCCAGGATCTGTCGCTAGGATTTCAAGAACATCACCATTCGAAGCTTTTCGGTATGCTCGGGCGACTTCGGTGATTGGACCAGGACATGCCATCCCGCGGCAGTCTACGGTTGCTGTTGGAGTGTCAGCCATACTATACCATCTCCATTTGTTATTGTTCATTTCATGAATCGTATTGATTCTGTGTTTACGAATGTAATGGACACCGTCTAGATAAACAGGGTGATATCAGCGTCTTTTGCAAAATTGAGGAACGCTGCCGCACCTAAGACTTCATCGACCTCATCGATCAAGTCTTCATTCTTAATGTTCATGACATCCATGGTCATTTGGCAGGCGTAAAGCTTGGCACCAAGGTCTTTAGCGTCGCGAATCATGTCAGGAAGCTCTTTGGCTCCTGCTTTCTTCATACGTCCCTTCATCATTCCTGTGCCTATGCGCATCATACCACCAAGTTTGACGCTATCGGCGCCTCCTTTCTTCTTCAGAAGGTTAAGACCCCAGAATGTGAAAAAGATACCAACATCCATATCCATGGAAGCGCCGGTCACACCGAGAATAAAAGGTGGATAGGCCATATCCATGGTGTTCTTTGAAACAATTATCGCCATTTTTTTCTTTCCATTTTCTTCAGGCATTGTTTGCAACTCCATGTTTCTAATAGTTGCTTATGTTAGAACATTCGATGATTTGAATATATCCTACATAAAAGCCTTTCCGTTTTCATACAAAATAAAAAGTAATTTATCAAACAGAGAGAGATACTATTTGAAAACATGTTAAGAAAATCCCCAAAAAATATGTGGAAAATTAAATAAATATCAAATTCCAAAAGCTTTTTGTATTTGAATATTTGAATATGTCCGAATTGCAGAAATATACACAGAAAACTAACTAATAGGATGCTGGAAAAATGCAGCTTGTAGATTTTGGTCTCGTCCTTATCTTTATGGGACTCGTTCTGACATCCTTTATTGCGTCAATCATCTTATCAAAGTTAGTAAGCCCCCGTAGCTCTTCTGAAGGAAAAGATACTAGCTTTGAGTGTGGTGAAGAACCCAGCGGAGCGGGTCGAGGGCAATTCATCTTTCGGTACTACCCATATCTGTTGATGTTCTTAGTATTCGATGTTTCGTCAATGTTTCTGTTTGCCTGGGCAAGTGCTTTTGCATCACTTGGGCTTGACCTTCATATTCGGATTTTAGCATTTCTTTTGGTTGTATTGCCACTCGTCGGATATGCGGTTGATGTAGCAGGAAAAGCAGAAAGGTGGTCGTGACAGTGACTGAAACGGGATCAGTATTTGTAGGTAGGCTGCGCAACGCATTGAACCGTGTGGTGAATGTCCGACCATTCAAATACTTGGTGAATTGGTCTCGGTTGTACTCATTATGGCCCGTCCATTTGACCACAGCATGTTGTAGTGTTGAATTTGGGGCGACAATGGGTTCGCGGTTTGATGCTGAAAGGCTAGGCGTGATGCCCCTTGGTTCCCTTCGACAATGTGATCTGCTAATTATTGAAGGCACCGTAACGAAAAAAATGGCAGAAAGGGTAGTTCGGATTTACAATCAGATGGCTTCCCCCCGATATGTTATTGCCATGGGTGCGTGTGCCATTTCGGGGGGCCTCTTTCGTGATTCTTACAGTATTATTCCAGGCGTTAACAAGATCCTTCCTGTTGATGTGTACGTTCCAGGTTGTCCACCTCGACCAGAAATGCTTGTTGACGCAATTTTAGAACTTCAACAAAAAATTCGCGAATCAAAGGTGAAGTTACATGATGATGCAGAGTGACGTGTTTGAACTCCAAGCAGAAATTTGTAAAGTAATGGCAAATCCGAAGCGCATTCGGATTATTGCGCTCCTCAAGGATCAAGAAAAATCAGTTACTGAGATTGCAGAAAGTCTGGGAATAAGTCAATCCAATACTTCTCAACACCTGATGATCATGAAGGCAAAAGGCGTAGTAAAATCTCGAAGAGTTGGACGTGAAATCAGGTATAGTATCGCAGTCCCTGAGCTCTCTCTTGCTTGTGAATTTGTTGGACGCGCCTTAGAAAAAATCGTTGCTGGAACACCAACTGTTGAATAGAAAGTGATTGAACTTGCAGAGCTTCATTAAGAAATTACAATCTAAATTCAAGGAGACCACATTTGAAGTTACAGAGCATCACTCGAATTGGTCGACAATTCAGATTCCAAGCGCGTCACTTCAATCTGTCGCAGAATACGTTAAAGACACATTGGGATTTGATCATGCAATTTCTGTCTCAGTTATCGATGATCTCGAAAACAAAAAATTCCTCATAAGCTATCACCTCTCCTCGGTTTTCAATTCCCAACTTCATGGAAAAATCCTCACCCTGGAAATTGCCACCCCAAGAAGCGAAGCCAAGACGCCTTCACTTGTTGAAATTTGGCCGAGTGTGGAATGGCACGAAAGGGAAGGCTGGGAAATGTTTGGAGTGGAGTTCGAAGGTCATCCAAGGCTTGAACGTCTTCTCCTTCCTGAAAGCTGGGAAGCTGGATTTCCCTTACGTAAGGACTTCAGACTTCGGGAGGGAACATCATGAGTGAAATCGAGTATAGCATGGGCCCACAGCATTCTGGGACTGGTCATATGCGAATGAAAATTCGCTTATCTGGTGACAGGGTTATCCAAGCCCTTCCGGACCCTGGGTACGTTCATCGTGGTGCAGAAAAACTCTGTGAAGCAAATGAATTTTTCTGGAACATTCCCCTCTTGGAACGCGTCTGTCTCCCCGACACAACGCCATCGGCTTGGGGGTATGTGCTTGCTGTTGAAAAGCTCATGGGAGTAGAACCGACTAAACCAGCACGATACATGCGTGCGTTATTTGCTGAAATCAATCGGATTGTGAGTCACCTCTACTGGCTGGCCATCTATGGGATATTTCTTGGTCATTCAACCATGTTCATGTGGCCCTTTGCCGATCGTGAACCCTTCATGGAGCTTGCAGAAGCCATTTCGGGTTCTCGTCTTACTTACACCGATATTTACCCGACGGGTGTCCGAAATCCCCTTCCAAAAAACTTTGGTCCTCGGATGGCGAAGGTCATTAAGCACTTCCGGAGCCGGCTCGTGGATTATGAACGGATCTTTTTCCAGACAGCCATTTTCAAGCAGCGCACTAAAGAAATTGGCGTTTTAGCCAAAGAGGACGCTGTTCGGCTTGGCGCAACGGGTCCCGTACTTCGGGGATCCGGTGTTAACTATGATATTCGGAAAATTGACCCATATGGACCTTATCCCAAGCTAGATTTTGAACCAGTTGTTCTTGATGATGGTGATAGCTATTCTCGTGCAATGATTCGTTTGGAGGAAATGCGGGTCAGTGCCTCGCTAATAGAACAAATCTTGGACCAAATGCCTTCTGGAGATGTTCGTTTGAAAACCCCCAAGAAGGTTCCTGCAGGAGTAGCTTATACTCGTGTTGAATCCGCACGGGGCGAATTGGGCTATTTGGTTGTGAGTAACGGTGAGAAACAACCTAGCCGTGTAAAGGTAAGTACGCCCTGTTTCCGTCACATTCCCACCCTAGTACACCTCTTACATGATTGCGAGCTTGCGGATATTCCAAGCATCTATTGGAGCCTCGATTATTGGCCACCCAATGCTGACAGGTAGTGACGAATATGCAGATTATTGCAATACTCAACAGCTTCATCCAACAAATCCTTGCAATTGCCCTCTCACCGATATTCCTCATGATAGTAGTGTTTCCAGGACTTCTTACAATTGTACTAGCCGCAGCTGCGATTATTTGGTTCGAACGGAAGTTCTTGGCTAAAATACAATTACGGGTTGGACCACAATATGCTGGACGCTTTGGAGGAATCTTTCAACCAGTTGCTGACTTCTTGAAGCTCATCTTCAAAGAAGGAATTATTCCAAAACGAGCAGATAGTTTCCTTTATCAGGCTGCTCCGATACTCATCGTCTCTTTAGCAGCACTCACTGCAACAGTCATACCTGTAGGACCCGGTCT
>JBHLQC010000079.1:0-7191 GCA_048885185.1 Candidatus Odinarchaeota archaeon
ACCTGGACACCCAGCGTCCTTGTCAATCCTCCGTACATCTCGTTAAACCTCATAACAGTAGTGCGAAGTGATAGTTCACAGAACGTCTATGTCGCCTACAGCGCTGGTCTCGACACTAGCCCACAATACCATGAAATCTACGTCATCAAATCAACTGATGGCGGTCAGACATGGAATACACCTGTGCAAGTAAATGACGACAACACAGGCATGCAGCGAATGGTAGAAATGTACATCACTGAAGATGACACGATTCACATGGCGTGGCTTGATGCTCGTTTAGGTGAATGGAACATCTACTACAGTTATTCCACAGATGGTGGAGCCACCTTTTCCGATGACGAACGAATTTCTGATGTAGGGTTTCCGCTAACCTTCACACGTCCAGGAGATTACTTCTGCTTACGCCCTGCTCCCAATGGGGATATGTGCATCGTCTGGACTGACGGTCGCAACGGTATAAACCATGACATCTACTTCGCTCGACAAGGCCTTGTCCTCGCCCCAGTATTGCCGTTTCCTGTTGAATGGTTACTCATTATCATGGCGGTCGCTGTCGTGGTCGTTGTCATTATCATCGTTGTATGGCTTATGCTGCGACGAAAAGGCGAGTAGATTAGAAAAACAGGGATTGTGGAAATTCCATAATCCTCCTCTTCTTCTTTTTTTCCCTGTTTTTCGGAGTCCTTTTATTTTCTCTAACTCAAAGACTCCTAAGAATTCGACAAAAGGTTCTATCAATGGCAAAAAACAAATTTCAGATAAGCCGGGTCAACCGATCTCGGTCAGATGCAATGCGAACCTACGACCGCTTTAGTCGTTGGTATGATTGGATTAGTGGTTCGTTTGAAAGGAAGTACGCCGAGGCGGGTGTAGTACAATTAGCAGTTCAACAGGGAGAACGTGTGTTAGAGATCGGCTATGGCACTGGTCATATGCTCATAGCCTTAGCAAAACAAGTGGGATCCTCCGGTAAGGTCGTTGGGATAGATATCTCGAAGGGTATGTATGAGATAGCCCTTAAAAGAATCAAAAAATCAGGTTTTGCTGATCGTATCAAGATAGTCTGTGGAGATGCCTTAATCCTGCCTTTTGCATCCAACACGTTTGATGTAGTCTTCATGAGCTTCACACTGGAGCTATTTGATACGCCTGACATTCCTCGGCTCTTACTCGAATGTCAACGAGTTTTGCGGAAAGGTGGGCGAATGGGTGTTGTTTCACTTTCGAAGAAAGGATCTGAAGGCGGCGTCACTAAAATCTATGAAAAATTGCATTCACTGTTTCCAAAATGGATTGATTGTCGCCCCATCTATCTCTCCCATATTCTGGCTGAAAATGGGTTTCAAGTTGTAAAGGAAAGTATGCAATTAATGTTCGGACTAGACATTGAAATTGTTGTTGTGATGAATCCCTAAACCCCGGTGTGTTTGCCCCGAACGCTTTCGAAATAAGGCATTCTGATTGTATTAATATGGCTATGGCTCCTAATCGACCATAAGAGATGATCTTCAATGACTCAAACGAAGGAACAGATACTACAGGTTGCAAAGGACTTTGATGATGTGATTGAAACTCGTGATATTGAACAGATTTTACATTTCTTTGCCAAAGATTGTAGTATCAAACTTTTTGGCCAAACATTACATGGACATGAAGGTGCTAGAAAATGGTTAGAATGGATGTTTCAACATCTAGCTGAAATCGCCTTTGAGCCCATTAGCATTATGGTGGATGATAACGTGTTCTTCGAAGAATTTATCGTTCAAGGAAAATTACAGGATGGTCGAACCGTGCAATCCAAACAAGCAGAGGTCCTTGTGTATGAAAACCTATTAGTGAAATCGCTCCGTTTATACTTCGATCGCCTAGATTTTGCTGAAGCAGTGTCATCAAGTTGGATTAATCGAAAGATCATCCAAAAGATCATCAAAGAATCCGTCAAAGGTCTTGTATAAAGAGGGAACCGACTATGGGACAGGAAGAACAAGCAATTCAAGACCCTTTGAAATCGAAACGAAAGCTATTAATTGCTTTTATCGGATTAAGCATCTTCGCCTTTTTACTTGTGTTCATCGGTGTCGAGTTTTTTTTAGAAACGGCTTTTTTCTTGTTGGTGTTTGGCGTATATTGGCCTTGGCCACCAGAACTATTTCCAGCCTTCACTCTAACTCAATTTCATGACATTGGAATTCTACTAGCATCGGTGGGACTTGTGCTTCTGTATTTACCCACCACCTTAACTCTCGTGATAGTAGAAAGGCCAGAAACACGACCGACTCGAATAAGAAGTAAAATCGTATACCTATTCAGTCATTCGGATTTCTTCAAAATTGTTGGTTTTCTCGGACTTTTTCTCGCTGCAGGAGGAATATGGTTCTGCATGCATCAAGCTTTCCTCTTCCAGGGAGAATGGTTGAAAGGAACACTACCCTTCAACAACTACATCTTCTTAAGTTTGGAAATCTCACCGATGATTCTTCACCTTTTTGGAAATATCCTAGTACTCGCTGGACTTGGAACAATCGTCATCATCAGTTCTGTAAAGGTAATTTTAGGACTCTTAACACAGATGAGGCGGCTAAGATAATGAATGAAAGACAACCTCAAAAACAGGAACGATGGTTAGACCGGGTTCGATTCGTCGAGCACGATTGGGTTTTCTATTCTGTAGCCTTTATCCCCTTCTTCATCATCGCCTTTGCAGTCTGGATCTGTTTGGATGAAGCCATCTTTGCACTCCGATATCGCATTGTCATTCAATGGTCCCTATTTCCAATTTTCCGGATATTTCCTGATACCTGGCATTATATTGGCTTAGCCTTTTTTGTGATTGGTCTCATTATAATGGGGTTCACATTTTCTTTACAACGCGCTCCGTCACAAGAAACATTTCCGGCCCGGGAACAACAAGAATGGTTCCACCTCATCAGCAGATTTCGTCGATGGCTCAGTGAAAGTCATTTGCTTGTAATTCTCGGTCTCCTTGGCATGAGTAGTTTGACTATAGCACTGGTTGCCATGCGATTTGCCTTTATCTCCCAACTCACCTGCTCCGCGGTCAGTCCCGGAATTCCCTGTTTCACAAATCTCTTTGGACTTATCATCATCGAATCCCTGTTCTTGCATCAGATTGCCGATGTTCTCGTTGCCATTGGACTAGGCCTTATCTTCATTGTGCTCATCCGCGAACGATCTGAAGACTAGCCACCACCAAATCAGTGATTGGTTTTACTTCGTTACTAAGAAATCATGGTCTCAATTCCGCGCAACCGAAGGTAGCTGGCTTGAAACCTTAGCTCCGCGGCTAATTGCGTATCACCAATCCGTTCATAAATTTTCGCGATACGCTCCAACGAGTCAGCTGCTTGAGAAAAATCCTCTGTGCTCAGACTGTGTTGAAGCTGCATTTCAAAGCATGCAAGGGCTTGATCCTCATATTTCCGAGGAGAGCGATTCACTTTATGGGCAATCTTAGCTGCACGTTGATAGTAAACGCCAGCTGTGTAAAAATCTTGTAAATCCTTCCGTTTTCGCGCTTCGCGGATATATCCGCGGATTTTCGCGGCATACAGTTCAGTGCTCAAGCTCTCCACAGCCTGGCCCACGGTAGTCACTACCGTGCCCTACCCAGATATATACACTCTCAGAACCCGCATAAGTGTTTCTTATCCTTGAAAACCAGTGTGAAACGCTATTAGCAAATACCGTTCAATAATTAAGAAACTAGATTATACGGATGTATGGGCTTTTAAGCATTGGAAGCTTTAAGGTCTTAAACCTCACAGGTTCTAACGAATTAATTACTCTATTGGTGATAAGTTTTGCAAGTAGATCCACAATTGTTGCAAAGCATCTCGATAATTGTTGCGATATGCAGTATCGTTCTTGCCTTTATAATAGGAGTACGATCGCTTCGGAATGCTTCGATCTCTCGAAAGGCATCGGTATTCATCAGTTATCAAACCCAGGCCTATGATAAGCAACTTCTCGTCGATCATATTGAATTTATTGGGTGGTCATGGAAGGATTATGGGGAGTTTATGCAAAAATATGGGCCTCAAACGAATCCTGAAGCCTATGCGAAGTTTCTTTCGATATTAGGATTTTATGAGGGGATGGCCAGGTTATTAAAGAAAAAGATTATCGAAATTGATTTGATGCCCGAATCGATGGCAATTCTTGTGGTGATGTTCGTGGAAAAAATCAAACCGATGTCCGAACAGATTGTTAATGGTTTTGGGCGTGCTAAGGGGTTTGAACTTATAAAATTCCTATATGACGAAGTTCAAAAACAGCAACGGTTGTCTGAAAATTAGCTTCGAAAAGTTTTATCCGAAGAGTTACGCATGATGGGAGATGAAACACGTGTTAGCTTTTCCGTCAAGGTGTTAGTATGAGTGTTTCTTATCCTTGAAGAACAGTGTAAAAGTAAATTTGAACGCCAGATGTATAAACTTGAAACGCTCTGCGAGCATGTTTCAATGTGCGAAAGTTATATTAGAAGATTATACGTTGTATCATAGTAAATTTTCAGGAGATTGAATTTTCATGAGTTCAAAAACAAGAGTTAAAACGGTTGGTGGTTTTTACATTCATCTTTTCGTTTACATAATGGTTAATATTTTGCTTTTTGCAATTTGGTTTTTTATTACGCTTGGATTTCCATGGTTCATTTTCCCACTTCTGGGATGGGGAATTGGAGTTGTTGCTCACGGATTAGCCGTATTTTTTGTATGGAGTGATACGGATTAATTCTTTGCTCTATACACTACCAATACCATAGACTGACGGCAACGGTAATAGAAATAACCATTAAATCGCTTTTGTAATTCTGATTAGTTCTTTCGGTTCTGCTTTAATACTCTTGCATTTCTTGCTACTATTTTTACTACTAAAATCATCACAGGTCTCGAATGGAAAAAGAGGGTCTTTTTATCTAGAGTTACCACGTGTTATGTGGTAGTGACTAACACGTTGTGTGTGACCTTCGTCGAACAACGCGTGTTAGCACGACTAACTAAACCGTAAAACGGTGATGTTTAGTCTTTCTTATCAATGGAAAACCAGAGATTAGTAAATTTGAACGCCAGATGTATAAACTTTAAACGTTGCATCGAAATCAGCTACAAATACCGTTATTCCATGGCTAAGAGATGTCGATGATACGTGTCTCTATATCCACGATTTCTTCAGGTTGCTTTGACAGTGATGGCATAACCTGGGTTTTGCCCTGAATCCACCAACCCAATGTCATCATACTTGCCAGCACTACACCAGTTAGTGTGGCATAACGAGCTGCTTCGGCTGCTTGAGCGGGATTAAGATGAGAAAACAACAACATTGGATTCAAATTAAGGAAGAGCAGCAGCGGAGTCAAAAAAATCACCCAAAATGACAGACCAAACAACCAACACCATTTGACTCGATGGTACGCACACATTTTGCAGGCAACACCATTGAAACGGAAGAATCCAATCGTCCTGTACCACGTTGGTTTGATTCGCACAAGACACTTTTCACAAAATAGTTGCCCACATATGGCACATCGGTCATAAGCCAACTCTTCGGAATGAAGGGAACATTGACTACCCTTGGGAAATGCCTCTGCATGGACTCGGTTTTCACGGAACAAAAACGCAGCCGTAAGGACGCCAGCTAGCCCTGCCCCTAGAAATACTGCGTGAACAAATTCCGTTGGTGGAGTAAACGACGTCCACGGATTTGGCAGCAGCCAATATAGCCCCTGCACGATACTTAGTACACCACCAAAGACATAGACAAGAGCTACATTGTGGTCGGGCTTGTTAGTGCTCACCACCCATCGCGAAGGTTGCCTATGCAAATTTGTCTCGTGTCCCATGTATTTTCTGTCCTGAATTATTTATCACATTACAGGCGTATATTTTTTTATTTATGCCAAATTTATCTAGATCTGCCTGAAGTGTTACTAGACTCAAAATGGGATTCTGATGGAACCTAAGATTAAAATCGACTGCCCAGAAAAATGGACTTTAAGAGAAGTAACTTCGATTTTCTATGAAACAGCGCATTCAAATAAATTGACAAATAAATCTTAATTTTATGAGGGTCTTTTTATCTCAGAACTACACGGTATTACATAGTCGCGACTAACACGTGATAGAGCTTGTACATCTAACTACATGTTATCACTTATACACGGAAAGTCGTAGGAAAGTGTTTCTTATCAACGGAAACCAGAGATTAGTAAATTTGAACCCCAGATGAGTTCCTCAGTGGGACCCTCGGAGCCTAAGTAGCACTCGGGGTACCATGTCGCGGTACGTCAGCTTGAACCACGCCCTAACGAATGCGTCCGCGTGCTGATTATCTGCCTTTCACGCCTTTGGCTATGTGGTCGCCGATTTCCTTATCGATGTTGCGCCAGTATTCAAAGGCCCGCTGCAGAACGGGTTCAGACACGCCGTTTTTCAAAGCCCCCACCACATTGGACACCAGCCGGTCGCGCTGCGCATCGTCCATGACCTTGCGCACCAGTGTGCCGGGTTGGCCAAAATCGTCGTCGTCCTTGCGTTTGGTGTAGGCGGCACGGATGAACTCGCCGCTGGCACTCCAGATGGCCACCTCGGGATACCGCTCAGGGTCGGCTTTGGGACCGCCCTTTGAGTTAGGCGAATAGACAGGATCTGAGACGTTGTCAATCCGCATCGCCCCGCCCTTGCTGTAGCTGTGTACTGGTACTTTGGGCCGGTTGACCGGAATCTGCTGGTAGTTGACCCCCAGACGAGCGCGGTGAGCGTCAGCGTATGAAACCAGCCGGGCGAGCAGCATCTTGTCTGGGCTCGGACCGATTCCAGGGACGAGGTTGTTCGGACTGAACGCTGCCTGCTCAATCTCAGCGTGAAAATCGCTCGGATTACGGTTCAGCGTCAGCTGGCCCACTTCGTGTACCGGGTAGTCTCCGTGGGGCCACACCTTGGTCAGGTCGAAGGGGTTGAATCGGTAGGTTTCGGCCTCTTTGAAGGGCATAATCTGGACTTTCAAAGTCCAACTGGGGTAATCCCCTCGCTTGATTGCCTCGGACAAATCGCGGCGGTGGTAATCGGCATCAACACCGGCAATCCGGTCAGCCTCTTCCTGGGTGAGGAATTCAATGCCCTGGTTTGTCTTGAAGTGATACTTCACCCAGTATCGCTCGCCTTTGGCATT
>JBHLQC010000080.1:0-7143 GCA_048885185.1 Candidatus Odinarchaeota archaeon
CAACGATTTCTTTTTCGGCTTCTTTTTCAGGTCGACCAAAGACATCGAGAAGCCGCGTCATCCGTTCTGCGGACGCCCTTGTTGCCATGAGAAATTCAAACAGTTCCGAGTCTTCAGGTGTTACCATTTGAGCAATTTCTGTGGTACTGAAAATTACTTGGAGATCGTTTCCAAGGTCGTGTCGTAGAAGTGAAGCATAGAGCTCAAGATCACGATTGGTGTTTTTAAGCTCCATTTCGGCGAGTTTACGGTCGTGGATATCTCGGATCAGTGTAAAGAGCGCAATAACTTTTCCATCTCGTTTAATTGGGGTGCTACTGACTTCGCTCCACCTTCGAGATCCATCCTTAGCAATAAAGGCATATTCAGTTGGAGGAACATGCTTTCCTTCAAATAGACGTTTGGCAGTTTCAATAGCTTCTGGCAAGTTTTCTTGCCCCATGAGGTTAAGACTAGGAAAGAATTTGCCTTTAAGCTCATCCGGATGATATCCAAGATGTTTTTGGACAGAGGGTGACACTTCAATGACATTTAGACTCGAGTCAATATAGAGGATGACATCACTAAGTTTTTCAAAGAATAAGCGATACCGTTCTTCACTTGTAGCGAGGGCTTCCAAGGCATTTTTCCGATCCGTGATATCCTCGATTGTTCCCTCATAATAGATGACATTCCCTTGAGAATTGCGAATTGAGCGACTATTAAGAAGGACCCAAATAATTCGCCCATCAAGTCGGCGAAACTGGGTTTCAAATCCTCGGACTATTCCTTCTTGGACGGCTCTTCGTGTGAATTCGCTTCGAGCATTTGGGTCAACATAGAACGTAGAGGCGTTCCTGGTAAGCAAGGATTCTTTGTCAGGGTATCCGAGCATCTTAACGAGAGTGGGATTGACATCAAGAATAGCTCCGTCAGGTGTTGTCCGGTATAGTCCGACGGGAACACTTTCAAAGAGACTTCGGTATTCGGCTTCAGCTTCTTTCACTTTTGTGATATCGGTTATTGTAGCCATAAGATGACTAGGGGTTCCAGTTTCATCGGTGATTAAAGAGGCCATTATGTGAACATCAATGAGCTTTCCGTCCGATCGATACCTGGAGTATTCACCACTATAATGACCCTTCTCGACGATCTCCTCGAAAATTTGAGGACCTATGTCTTCATAACCAATAAGATCTAAGGCGTTTCCGCCAAGTGATTCACCTTTGTTTTTCTGCCCAATGATGTCTAAAAATGCGTCATTTGAATAGGTGATTTTTCCTTTTAGATCTGTAATCACAATACCACTTGGTGAACTTGCCATAGCCTTTTCATGTAGCAGGCGTACGGTTTCAGCTTTTTTACGCTCAGTTATGTCCCTCACAATTGCAAGAACAGCTTTTTTTCCACGATATTCTATCAAACGTGCACTAATTTCAACAGGTATCTGTTCCCCTTTTTTGGGGTTGATTTGAGTTTCGAAAAGTATCGATCCTTTTTCTTGGATTTCTCGAATATGTGTGGGTACTAATGGAGCAGTATTGGGACCACCAAAATCATGTGGTTTCATCTGAAGTAATTCATCATAGGCGTAGCCTGTGAGATAACACGCACCTCGATTTACATCAATGAACCTTCCCTCAGAATCAATGAAGAAGAATGCATCACTGGCATTATTAAAAATCGTTCGAAACTTTTCTTCACTCTCACGCAAAGCATTCTCAACACGATTCGGTGCTGTATTATCAACTTTAGTTATTTTCCCCTTTTCTGAACGGGTTTTCGACTTCTTTGGTGCCATCATCATTTCCCTTTTGTGGGGTGGCTTTACAGAGGGGTGATTGAATTCCCCAACCTCTTCTCAAGTTTTGTATCTAGTTAGTGGTAATAAGTGTCTTTCGTTCAATCTTTTAGATAATTCTAAGAATTGCGAGAAGAAAAGCTAGGCAAATGAGGGGTCAGCAGTGAGTTTTGCTAATCTATGATGGCTTTTAAGTGGAGTTTATGTTGGCCGAGTTTACCTCCGAAGTTCGCAGCAGTAACACGAACCAGATCTGGCACTTTTACAGCAGCATGAAGAGCTGCACGCATTCCATCTTGAACGGCATTCTTACTAAGACCGTTGAGTACAATTTCGAGCACACTATTGACACTAGGAGGAACCAGAGAATCAGGAACTTGCTCACGTAGGGTCGGGCAAAGGCGCACGTTAGTCGAAGCCTTCAGGAAATCGTATTTTGATCCTACTTGACTCCCACTCCGACAGATACCCCCTGGAAACGGTGCTACGCAGCCATCGACACCATGGATGGCTTCAACCGCAGCCTCTGTCGCTTTTAATGTACCTTTCCGTGTTTTACCCATCAGAATCAGATTTCCACCACCTACGCCTTTCCTAATCCCGAATTTTTCTTCAATGAGAAATTCACCCTCGATGACCGGAATCCTCCACAAGAGCAGTTTGTCACCCACCCGTTTTCGATCTTCGTATCCATCTCCGAAATAACGAAGTTGATCACCCACATCCACCCATTCCTCTGCATCATCCAATGCATTGAATACGGCAGATGTTGGACAAGTGAGAATACATTGTCCTGTCCGCTTACGCAGCTGTTTCGCTAAATCTTTGGATTTCAATGCAGCGAAGAGCAACGTAATGCCAGGACGCTTATCGGGCGTTTCAGTTTTGGGTATGATTTGGTCAATACCCGCTTCAACTTTGCATTCAATCACAGAGGTAGCAAATCCCGCTGCAGATTGAGCACAGATTTGAGCCCATTTTGCCGTATCGGCGGTCATCAAAATTCGTGCAACCTGCATATCAAAGGCTTCAGCGAAGGTATCTTCGATTTCTACTCCATTCAATTCCATTGTTAGTACACCAGACCAGAGTCGTAATGGATATAATCATAAATAAGGTTACCATACAACCTAAAGTTCTTTAGGCTAGTTCAACGAATTGCGAATACCCTAACTAATGACCCAGAAATGGAGTGACAAAAAATGGCAGTCTCAAAGGTTGTGCTTCGACCTATCATTGATCCGAGCGAACAGGTTCCCATTAATCTTGGAAATGTTACACCAGACACCTTCGCAGGGAAGTCACTGGAGAAAATCAACAAACTCAAGATTTGGCACGGAAATCGACGTCTCACCCTTAACAAAGTCTTTGAAGTAACTGGAAAAACTGTCAAAGCCTCTGAAAAAATGGTGATAGAGGTTCAAGGGAACATCCCATATTGTCGCCATTTGGGGGAGGATATGACGGCAGGGAAAATTCTCGTAAAGGGAGACGTGGGAATGCACTTAGGCGCCCGTATGAAGGGAGGAACTATCGAAGTGAAGGGAAACGCAGATCATTGGCTTGGTGCTGAGATGTCTGGAGGAGCCATTCGTGTTGGAGGGAATGTTGGTGATAAAGCTGCTTCTGCCTATCTTGGAAGTAAATATGGAATGAATGGGGGAAGCCTTCACATTAAGGGCAATGTAGGACATGAACTTGGAATGGGTATGAGGCGTGGTGTCATTGTCGTTGATGGTGACACTGAATCTTTTACCGGCACTCAAATGCTTGCGGGAACGATTATTGTTAGAGGTCAACTGGGTGATCGGGCAGGTGCCGCGATGCGCTATAAAGGCACGATTATCGCATTGGGAAAGGCAGAATCCCTGATGCCATCACATTTGTTCAATGGTGAATATTCGGAAATGCTCGTTCTTCGGTTGTTAATGGATGCAATTGAAAAAGAAATTCCTGGCGTCACCTTTACTGAAAAAGAACGGGTCGGTCCCTATCTCAGATATACAGGCGACTTTGGCTCCGGGGGTCGCGGGGAATTGCTGTTATTCAAACCGAAGAATACACACATTTTCGAGGCAAGAAATAATGGCGACTAAGACAAAACCCAGTGTCAATAAACTGGCAATGAACTTGGTCAAACGATTAATCAATGATAGTGATCTTCTTCGAGTTAAGGTTCATAAAACCAAAGGAAAAACGACCATTATTGACTGCGGAATTGATGTTCCTGGCAGCCTTGAAGCGGGACGATTAGTCTCCGAAATTTGTATGGGCGGATTAGGAACTGTTGCGATAGAAACAACAACTGTAAGTGGTAAGACGTTTCCAGCCACTCGTGTAACAACTGATTCTCCACCACTAGCCTGTATCGGTTCCCAAGCAGCAGGCTGGGATATTAAGGTCGAAGGATTCTTTGCTTTAGGATCCGGACCAGCTCGCGCCCGATCTCGGGTAGAGAGCAAGCTCTTCAATAAGCTCAACTATAAAGACAATCACAAAGAAGCCGTTCTCGTATTAGAGACCCGAACCATCCCTAATCCAGCTGTGTGTGAATATGTAGCAGAGAAATGTCAAATCGATGAAAAAGACTTGTATCTCCTCGTAGCCCCAACAGCTAGTATAGTTGGTTCAGTGCAAATTGCTGCACGTATTGTCGAAACCGGAATTCACAAACTCAAGATTCTCGGATACAATATCAACAAGATACTCAGCGGTACAGGATTATGTCCCATTGTTCCAGTGGCTCGAAAAGACATGCGAGCCATGGGCATCACAAACGATGCAATTCTCATGATGGGTGAAACCTTCCTCTTCATCCAATCGACCGAAGATGACGATCTCGCAAACTTGGTTAAGCAGGTTCCCTCCTCCACCTCATCAGATTATGGGAAGGCCTTCCATCAAATCTTCAAGGATGCTGAAGGGGACTTTTATAAGATTGATAAGATGCTCTTTGCTCCTGCCCATATTACAGTCAATGATTTGCGGACAGGACAATACCATACATCAGGAAACTTGGATCCACAACTCTTCTTGGAAGCACTGGAAACAACTTTGAAGTAAATTTGTTATTATCACGAAATTTTACCTTGAAACCAAAGCACTTTGAGTACCATAAACCAATTCATCACTAGCACTTTGTAAAAACTCTGCTTCGAGCATTTGAGCATACAATCAATCGCTGTCCAATCTCTCCACAACAATATCGTTTAGTTCAGCAGACATCTTATATGTAATAGCACTGCTCTTGGCAGCGCGGTTTTTTAAAATGTAATAGCTTACTAGGAAAAGAAGTAACAATAATTCATCCAGACTAAATCAGAGCAGCACCATTCCGTAGAGGGACCAAAGTTGACAGAACCAAAAGGAATCACAACGAACGAAGCGAAAACTGATTCGGCAAAGGATATTATGAAAACTCTGTCAACAAGTTCCAAAGGCCTGTCTTCTGAAGAAGCTTCCAAGCGCATACAAGTGTTTGGTCTAAATGAGATAATAGAGAAGAAGAAAAATCCCTTTCTTAAATTTCTAGGCTATTTCTGGGGACCTATACCTTGGATGATTGAAGTAGCAGCAATCTTATCAGCCGTCATACAACATTGGGAAGATTTCATAGTCATCCTTGTCATGTTAATGATTAATGCCGTTGTTGGCTTCTGGCAAGAAAAGAAGGCAGACGACACCATTGAGCTCTTAAAACAAAAATTAGCCACTCAGACCAAAGTACTAAGGGATGAGGAATGGATTGAAGTTCCAGCTCGAGAACTGGTACCAGGAGATATCGTTCGGATTCGACTTGGTGATAGAATTCCAGCTGATTTGAAACTTATAGAAGGCGAGTATCTCCAGACAGATGAATCTGCGTTAACTGGTGAGTCGCTTCCTGTTGAAAAAAAGGTGGAAGATATTGCCTATTCTGGATCCATTGTTCGACAGGGCGAAATGAATGGCCTCGTCATCACCACAGGGATGCAGACGTACTTTGGCAAAACTGCACAACTCGTAGAGGAAGCGAAAAGCCGTAGCCACTTCCAAGAGAGTGTAATAAAAATTGGTAATTATCTTATCGTTATCGCTGTCGCTTTGGTAGCTTTAGTCTTTGCCGCGTCCTTTCTTCGAAATGAATCGATACTCGAGACATTACAATTTTCTTTAGTACTCTTAGTAGCCGCCATTCCTGTTGCGTTACCAGCAGTTCTTTCTGTGACTTTGGCGGTAGGTGCACTACATTTGACGAAACGCGGTATTATAGTTTCAAAGCTCCGAACCATTCAAGAAATGGCTGGTGTGGATATCCTGTGCACGGATAAGACTGGTACGATTACGAAAAATGAAATCGCTGTTGCGGACGTTACCCCACAAAAAGACTTCACAAACCATGATGTCATCAGACTGGCAGCCCTTGCTTCCCGGGAAGAAGATAAGGACCCGATTGATATGGCAATCATTGCGAAAAATAAGGCAGAGCAATCATATAATGACCAAAAATTGTCATTTAAGACCATATCCTTTACGCCGTTTGACCCAGTTACAAAACGTACAGAAGCCACAATACGAGAAGCTGGGAAAGAACAGTTCAAGGTTTCCAAGGGTGCAGCTCAAGTTATTCTCGCTCTAATCGCGGATAAAAAAACGCTATCCAACGACATTCATGACCAAGTAAATGCTTTTGCACAGAAAGGGTTTCGAGCTTTAGGTGTAACCAAGACTGATTCAAGGGGGATTTGGCAGTTTGTTGGATTAATTGCCCTCTACGATCCTCCTCGTGAGGATTCAGCGGATACGGTAGCAACAGCTCAAACCATGGGATTAGATGTTAAGATGTTGACAGGCGATCATGTAGCCATTGCGATACAGATTGCTCGGGAAATTCAGTTGGGCACAGACATTTTAGAGGCTTCAGAGTTATTAGAAAAATCTGATAATGAAGTTCAGAACCTTGTGGAAAAAGCGGATGGGTTCGCGCAGGTTTTTCCTGAACATAAATACCATATCGTGGAATTTCTGCAGAAAAAGAATCATATTGTGGGAATGACAGGAGATGGTGTCAACGATGCGCCTGCGCTGAAAAAGGCAGATACCGGCATTGCGGTGGCTGGCGCCACAGATGCAGCGAAATCAGCGGCGGACCTAGTTCTTACAGATTCAGGACTCTGCCCGATAATTGACGCAATTAAGCAAAGCCGGCAAATCTTTGAACGGATGAACAGTTATTCCACTTATCGTATTGCTGAAACCGTGCGAGTGTTATTGTTTCTTGCCTTCTCTATTCTCCTCTTCAATTTTTATCCAATTAACGCAATTATGATTGTGGTTCTCGCTTTACTCAACGATTTGCCTATCATGATGATTGCCCTCGATAA
>JBHLQC010000081.1:0-7095 GCA_048885185.1 Candidatus Odinarchaeota archaeon
CTCAAAGGCAGAATAATAGTCAAGAATGCCAAAGACTGATGCGCCAGCAAATACGAGAACTATGTCCTGTTCGGGAAGCATAAAAACACGAATCCCACCTGTCCCACGCATAGAATATCCTGAAATTGTGGGATCAACCCACCACTGATATCCATAACCAACACCATTTGGTAAAAGAAAGTGTGCCTGGGTAGATTCAACCACCCATTCTGAGGGAACTAGTTGGAAAGGTCCCCAAGTACCATTATTCAAGTACAGAAACCCAACTTTGGCTAAATCCCGTAAATTCATAGTTAAATGTCCAAATCCCATCGTATTCCCTTGTGGGTCTGCATTCCATTCATAATTGGAAATTCCCATTGGCCCAAAGAGCCGAATTTGAGCGTATTCCGCCAGGGGTAGACCTGTTGTTTGTGTGATGATTGCTGATATGAGATGGGAACAACCGCCATCAAAATTCCAGACTTCTCCAGGTTCGTGGATCATAGGCAAATCGAGAATGTATTGTATCCAGTCATTTGGAAGTACAATTTGTTCAAGTTGGGATTCAAACCCAGAAGACATAGTGAGCAGATGCTGGATTGTCATAGCATCCTTGCGCGGATCCGGATTCTCTATTGTTCGGTCAGGAAAGAAGTCTAGGACGGAAGCGTTGATATCCGTAACGTATCCCTCTGCTAGGGCAACACCAAGAGCTGTTGCGGTAACACTTTTTGCAACTGAAACAACACTCCAGAGGTGATCTACGCTCACACCAGGATAGTACGCTTCGTAGATTAGATACCCGTTGCGGATTAGTAAGAATCCTCCTAGAAGTGCTTCTGTATACATATAGTTCCAAAATTCGTTCAGTCGGGTTGAATTCATGCCTTGATCCTCAGGGTGTAATAATCGCCACCCTATACTGGGCCAATAATCACGTCTTTGGATTGGCGACGAAGGTGTGCTAGTCACAGGTGAAAATGTAGATGCAAATATTATTGGAATTAATATCAGTACCCAACGTTTTGTCCTCAACATTTTAAGCAGCACCATTAGGGTTGACCAATGAAGATTTTTTCTCATATTTTTATGAACGGGAACCGGTAGGTACGATTTTCAACAAGAAGGGAGTACTATTTTCAGAAATTAGGAACTTGTGAATTCTGTTTTTAACAAGCCATAATAAATAAGACCATAACGAATTCCATGCTCGATTCGTGCTTCGCGTAAATGTCCCTCGTTTTTAAATCCAAGTCGTTCAGCGAGTTTGATACTCGGATGGTTAGTATCACGAGTTATAACAATTACTTTATGTGCTCCCAAGTCATGGAAGAGAAATTCCAAGGAACGCTGTGCGGCTTCCGTCGCAAAGCCTTTTCCAAGGTATCCCTGACCTAAGAACCAGCCAAGCTCAAAGGAGGGGACATTCCATTTGTTGGGTTCAATCCAGATCTCACCAATGTAAATATTGGTCTTTTTTTCCCAGATACCTAACACGAAACGTTTTCGGGAGTCCCACTCATCTGCATGTTTTTGAACCTTAGTTACTGCTTCTTCAATTGTTTTAATTATAGCAACTTCTTCGACATTAGGAAAGAGAAATTCTCGGTTATTGTTGCGTTCTAAGAGTGCAAAAAGCGCTTTACCATCTTCATTCGAGTATTTTCTTATCAGTAGACGTTGACTCTCCAGTTTTTCAGGAATACTTGACAATATCTCAGGCATCAGCTCCACCGATTTGGATGATTAGGTTGCTGACCTATCGTATTGCATCATTCCCATGAGATTTCCTTCGGTATCCTTGAAATACTGATAATAGCCAACCTTTGGTATCGTGATTTTTTCCCCGACAAGCTTCCCTCCATTCGTTTTCACCAATGAAGCATATTTATCCACATTGTCGACGCCAATGACATTCACTGTGACTCCTTCAGGAAAGTCCTCTCGCTTAGCAAAGGAGCCGTTTATTCCAGGGTCAGAATCGTCACCAGTCATTAGAAACCAATGATCAACCGGACCCTTCCATTTTTCTACCTTCCATCCAAACACGGTCTTGTAGAACTTTGTAATCCGTTCTACATCATCTGCAGGAATTTCGAAATCAATCACTCGCGGCATAGAAACCACATCAATCGATCTTCTGGTTTCTCTCTTAAAGCCGGGAATTTGTATCTACCGGTTCCGGTCACTGAGATACTCATTTGCGTTGTGGAATTTTCCCTACGGACGAAATGTAGACAGTAAATTCATCTTTGCCATCAACACCGATGAAAGCATCCACAGATTTCTGATCATAAGCCCCGATAGCACATGTTCCCGCTCCAATAGCTTCACAGGCCAAATAGAGGTTTTGACAAATGTGCCCAGCTTCAATTGCCGCGGCTTTGTGCGCAACAATGCTATAGCGCCATTCAATTCGATACGGAATGAGCGCCCAAATAAAGACGATTGCCCCGCGCCCTGCGAAGGTTTGACCCCCACAGATTTCAGTCATTCGATCAGGAAAATCAGGTTCTCCGGGCTTCACACAGTAGAGTTTGTGTTCAATAGCCAGATAACGATAAATCCCGGGTTGAAGCCCATCGACACGATTCACCAGAAGATAGGTTTCATAGGGGTGTCGTGAGCCACCAGAAGGTACGGTACGTTTTGTGGTCTCGACTTTACCATGACGATGATCCACTTTGATTTCCCGAATACCCTGCGTGACCCATAATAAGAAGGACAATTCTTCAATCGTAAGGGATTCTTTTGTGAACCCTCGATGGCTTTTACGTCGGTTGATGGCATCAAGTAACGGGATTTGACCAATGGTGAAGTCTTTGGGTGCCACCAAGTCGATGAGCTCTACATCCTTGGGATAATCTTTCTGATACGGCGGAGGAGGAATTTTCTTCATTTGATCTGGAAGGAGTTCAGGATGTTTCTCTTCTAATTTCACAAGTTTCTTATGTTTTGCAGCCTTGAGGAAGGTCCGACCTTTTTCTATCACTAATATCACCTAGAACAAAGAGCATTTTCAAAGAGGACGAATAGATGCCAACCAGTTTTGTTGACTCATTAATCTTCCTTATAGAGGGAAGAAATGCTGATGAAGGTAACTGAATAGTTCGATTAATTTCCTCTTTTCACTCTGATGAATACGAAAAGGGCTCCAATTACTGCGATAAACCCGAAGACTCCAGCCACAATAATTGGTAAATTCACTATCACTGGAGGAACATCCGGTGAGGCTTCAACAAGCCAACATGACACTTTTCGCACCAAATCCCATTCAGAATCAGTATCATTCAGTCTATCACGGAACACCGCCCCATCCCTATCACTACCTTCTTCAAACTCCGGATGTGGCGTACACAAACAAACAGTTCCCGCTCCAAAATGAAATACAATCATACCAGACCCGCCATTATCCGGATATGATAAGATTGGGATAGCATCGGCGACACCAGCGCCAACGAAGGCCGCTGAACCTGAGCAGAAGAGGCGATACGATTCGGGTTCATCTGAGAGGTCAGGACCTGTCGAGGCGCGGTTTACTGTCATTTCCATGAGATACTGAGGTCCAGTATGCGTATCCATACATTGGGGCATCCAAGCGGTAATGTAGTCCAATTCTGCGTCAATAAGGGCTAGATTCTGTATCACAAACTCGGTGCCACGACAAACACTAAACAACGATCCACCTGCAGCAAGATATTGGCGTATTTGTTGAATCCCTGCCTGAGTTACATCCCAAATATAGTGATTGGGTCCCCATGCAGGAAAGGCGAGAAGATCATAATTTGTTAACGCCCCTGCGATGATATCAGCCCCTTCGACGAGTTCTACAGTAGCGTTCATCCAAGTATACATATTCCACATTGCATTGAAACTTGGATTATCATTGACGATGCTACTCTGATATTCCTCAATGCCATATACCGCGACATTAACACCCTCTAAATCAGTGGGTGGTTGGGCCACAACTGTTCTTGGTAGCACAGAAAATAGGGAACCAAAAAACAAAGTCATAACGATGAGAAGGACATAAACGGAATGTTGTTTCCGTCTCCAAGAAAGCCACCAGGACAAGACAACTCACCACGATGAGAAAGGTAGTCCTTTGCTAGTTTGATGTCCCTTTTATTTACATGGAAACCGGAAAATGAGGAAAAGTGCGGCTAACACTCGTAACTGAGTGGTTTTTCGAACTGACAAAGTCAGAAATCTTCAACAAGACACTACGCATGGTCGGGGTTTTAAGCTGGAGAAGGTTAGAAGCCTGTGAGTTGGCTGAAATGAAATACAGACAAATGCACAAAGATGAGTTAAAACTAGTAGCAGAACTCGATCGTCGCGAAGTCATCGAACACATCTACTATTTTCGCAATGGCAAGTTAGAACTCGAAAAAGAACACTGGGACGTCCCTGAATGGTCAACTGAGCAGAAACAAGAATACCACCAACGATTACAGGACATCTACCAACGGGGTGGCACTGTTATTGGTGCCTTCGAAGGTTCAAAAATTGCAGGAATTATTGCCCTCGACCATGAATTCTTTGGGAGTAACAGGGATCGCCTCAATCTTGCTGCTCTCTGGGTCAGTCAACCATTTCGAGATAGAGGTATAGGTCGATACCTAGTTGAATTGGTCAAAGAGAAAGCAAAAGCGCTGGGAGCAAAAAGTCTCTATGTTTCCGCTACTCCTTCAAAGAAGACTGTAGAGTTCTATTTGAGTTGTGGATTCCAACTAGCGAAGGAAATTGATTCGAAATTGTTCGAATTGGAGCCAGAAGATATTCACATGGAATTAAGATTTTGATTCTTCTTTCTTAATTGTGCTAATGTCTTGAACACTGTGTTCTAAACTTTAGGATTATAGGTTCGTGTTGTTAAAGGAGCATTAGTTTGAAGGAATGTAAAATGTCATTTCTAAATAAGATTAAAACTGGCCTCTTGAATGCTAGTGGTTACCTCGTTCTCCTCTTGCAACAAATTCCTCCACTTGGTGTATATCCTGCGTTAATGACGTTGCCAGTGTTTCTTTACCTGCTTGCTTTGGCATCACAATTTCCTTGGAGTATTCCGAACGCAATTGTCGAAGGGATCCAAATGAGTATTCTCTTGTTCCCTCTTGAAACCATTGTCACTCTTGCAGGGTTCGTGCTTGTAATTTACTCGATTGTCTACTTGCTCAGACACCGAAAGGAAGGCCTCGTCACCACTGGTCCATACCGATTTATTCGCCACCCTCAATACGCGGGTTTTATTCTTCTCACTCTTGGCTTAACTGCACTTAGTTATAATGTTCTCAAGATCACGTTTGGTATGGGCTGGCTAACGCCAGAGGCCACACTGGCATTATGGTTTGGGCAACTTGCAATTTATATCGCCCTCGCCTTCATCGAAGAATCCCACCTTGCTAAAACCTTTGGTGCCGACTATGCGACGTACAAGGAAAACACCGCTTTTCTGCTCCCCCTAAAAAGTCTGGGCTACTTTGAGATTCCCCTCTCCATAATATGTCTTGTAGGAATTCTTTTTGGCCTTATTATCCTTGGAGCCCCATCAATCTTCGCCATTTAACGAGAACCAGACATCCAAAAATAGAGACCCATTCAACATCAGAACTGCTAATGATAGTCAAAATTCCAGTGTACAGATTAAGATTTTCCAATTAGGAACTTCTCTCGTTCCATTTCAACAACTGCTAATGGAGGAATTAGCAATGTTTGGACCTCATTTAGGTCCCTAACTACACCTTGAGTTAAAGCATTATGAAGCCGTTGCGATGCGCGTCTCACCAAGGAACTCCGTAAATCCTTGCCCGTCATCCCCCGCATGGCATGATATGTCTGATCAATGATATTATCTAATGAGGCCGCGATACAGCTAATGAGTTCTGGATTGCCAAAGATGTCGACAGGCTCATTTTTTGACTGTTCGAAAGCTTTCTGAGCCTTCTTATCACGAAAAGCACCCCGTGCAATTATGACTGCTGCAGAAAACAGTGCTTTTCCTGTAGGATCGAAGGCATCCAGCATACGCATATCTTCTTCAAAGTCAGTCATCAGTTGTTTCCAGGCTTTTAATGCTCTTTTTGGTGGCGTCTGTTCTGTAGTTACAAATTCTCGAATTCGTGGCAGATACTCACCAGCCAATTTCGCAACGAGTTGTTGATAGCCCTTCCGATTCGTTGCAAATGCCTCTCTTCTAAGCCCGCGTTTTCTACCCTGTCGCCAGTCATGAATTAATCCGTTAATATTTTCGATGGACAAACCTTCCACCCTCATATTCCTTTACACTCATCTTTTTTAAGATAGGTAAGACGAGTGTTTTCTAGTGAAGACTATGAAATGCCCACTGAAAGATATCACTGTCCATTATGTGATGCATGGCGAAGGTAAACCTGTGATAATTTTTCATGGTTCAACACTTGACCATCATTCTATGGTTGGGTGCATGGAACCAGTATTCAAAAACCGTTCTGGGTGGCAACGATTTTATCTTGATTTACCTGGACATGGTCAGACCCCAGCCCCTGATTGGATTAAGAATCAAGATAACATGCTACAAGTTGTCCTAGACTTCATTGATACAATTATTCCGAATCAACGATTCCTGCTTATCGGTTTATCCTATGGTGGTTATCTAGCCCGGGGAGTGCTTTACAAGTGCATGGAACAAGTAGACGGGTTGCTTTTGATTGTGCCTCGAGTGGTCTCCGAAAAAGCAGATCGAACACTTCCTCCCAAAACCGTACTGGTTCGAGATGAAGTGTTCTTATCAACAATGAATCCAGCAGAAAAGGAAGGTTTCACCGAAGTAGCGGTAATTCAAACTTCAGAGCACTGGAAACGCTACGAACCAGAAATTATACCTGGTGTAAAAGTAGCAGACCATTCGTTCCTGAACCAATTAGTTACACATGGAAATGAATACAGTTTCAACGTTGACACGCCACCAAAAGCATTCGAAAAACCCACGCTCATTCTCGTAGGACGACAAGACCATTGGGTGGGCTACCAAGACGCCTGGAACATCTTGGAAAACTATCCACGTGCCACTTTTGCTGTCCTTGACCGATCAGGCCATTGTCTACAAATGGAACAAGAACA
The DNA here is from genome assembly GCA_048885185.1 of Candidatus Odinarchaeota archaeon. Lineage (GTDB taxonomy): Archaea > Asgardarchaeota > Hermodarchaeia > Hermodarchaeales > Hermodarchaeaceae > Hermodarchaeum. The sequence continues at coordinate 7,084 of JBHLQC010000081.1, forward strand.
ACTATTCAACAC
>JBHLQC010000082.1:0-6994 GCA_048885185.1 Candidatus Odinarchaeota archaeon
CCCCGCAGTGACGTGTTACTCGACACCATTGGGGCAAACCCGATGGTAGATTCTGGCAGTTATCTTGCTGATGGATCCGTACTCGTCTTTGCCGATTATGTGGGTTCTCAGGGACTAGCTGAGTTTAGCCGATTTCTACTCAGCTTAGAAGGCGTGACCCACATTGAGTTGCATCCGCTTATTTGTGAAAAAGGGTGCAAGCGTGATTTATCCCACTCGGAATTGAAGGTGCTACGGTGTTTACGAGATAATGCTCGAATGCCCATCTCTAAAATTGCTCAGCAAACAAAGATGTCGCCAAAACGGATTCGAAAAACTATCCAACAATTATTCGGTGAAACCGGCTCCGCACAAGAAATATTTGTACACAAGCAATCAATCGGAGACCATCGGACCAAACAAGCCTGTATGCACTCACGCATTCACTGGGATCTTAATGCGGCTGATGGTACCGCCTTTGTTATCCGCATTGAATGGGACGAGAAAGCAACTACCCTTCACGATGTGGTGGAATGGGTGAGGACACAACATCCTATTGCATTTTGGTTTGCGTTTGCATCAGCCATTGCCCCTGTCATTTTCAGTATTTTTCTCGTCGAACACATGCGTGACGCCGAGCCCATAGCAAATAGTATCCAAAAAGCCCCCTTCGTCAACTCTGTCGAAGCAATTTTCAGCTATCCCACAAGACGCTTCCAGAATTTGAGAGACGATTACATGGAAGAGCTTTTCAAAGAACTCGATACCTAGCGGAACAGCGCTTCTCTCCAAGTTAAATCCCTAGGCTAGAGGAGGGGCGCCATTCTATTTTATAAGAAACATCCATCCCAAAGACTATCCCCTGTCATTACGCACTGAATTTCAGGAGGGATAAATATGGCTATCTCATGGAAACGACTCGGAGCCTACCTTGCCATCTTTGGAGGCATCCAATTCATCATCATCACCGCCATCATTATGACCATCTACCCCGGCGGCTACAACTTCTTCCTTAACAGCTTCAGCCAACTAGGACAAGCTGTGACGAATAGTGTTCCCACTCCTCAAAACTGGTTCCTCTTTGCTTTCACCTGCACATTAGTAGGAGCTTGTTCAATTCTCTTCATGCTCGCCATCCGAACGTTATTCACTGGTAATCAGCGATTATTCTATCTTAGCTGGCTAGGAACCATCCTCGGCTTTCTTGCCGCAGTATTTGTCTCGGCCCTTGCAATCTTTGCCATGGACATATTTTCAACTCTCCATGGCTACTCAACGTACGCGTTTTTCTTTTTCATTTCGTCAGCGATCATCGTATACACAATTGCTATTTTCCTCAACGAAGACTATGAAAACTTGTATGCCCTCATTGGAATCATCGTCGCCATTCTCGCCTATACCTATCTAATCGGAATGCTCCTCAATGTTCCCTATATCGAAAGTGCTGCCATGCAGAAGGTTGCGGTCTACAGTCTAATCCTTTGGTCTGCCTTCCAAGGATACAAACTTCTGAAAGTATTCAAATAACTAGTAAATGTAAATGAAACTCGCCCCAAACGCCAACAAAAACCCTGTAGTTATCGTAAGTGTATACACTAGATACCCAGCAAAGTTCAATTTGTAGTGGCGATCTCGGTTGGACCGATTAGCCATCTTAGCTGTTCTACCCATTATTCCACCAAGCGCATGCAGGATGAGCACTGTTAATGCCCCAATACCGTGAAACGAGTATAGCAAGGTGCCCTTGAGAAGGAGCGTTTGGATTGCCCAATAAACGAACACTACTCCGACAGTTCCGACATAGGCGACAGAAATAATTCGATGAAAGTTCGTAGAAACCAGATCTGGTAAATCGATGAAGTAATCGGTCCGCCGTGAAAATTTCAGCCCTGTCACAAGGGCGATTGCTCCGAACAAAAAGGAGATGGAAAACAGAAAGGCATGTGTTCCCCAGTGCGAAATTGGTGACAACCGTGCATCATCCGACCAGCCTCGCATTTCCCAGAACCCACGGAAATCATAATCCACCACTTCGATGTGGTCAATCCACTTGACCCATTTATAGCCAGAATGTGCTGGAGCCACTACACGGACAGGAAATCCATGCTCAGCTGGGAGTGGTACACCATTCATCTCCCAAGCAAGCAGAACATCACCTGCACTCACTTCCTGCAAGGTAAGTGATGAGGAGAACCCATCGACAGCATAAAATGCAACATCAAAACCGCTTTGGTTCACCTGCGCCATATCCAGTAAATCGCTGATAGGCACCCCTCGCCAAATCGCTGTGCCTGCAGGCCCATCCACACACTGCAACGTAGCTCGAATCGCAACACTCGGTAACGCAATAAACTCAGCATAAGTGAAATTAATCGGGTTATCGACTTGCCCATCGATAACCAGTGTCCAGTTGGATATCTCGATTTGAGGGATATCACCAATCTGTAAAGTGAAAAACTGGTCATTGGGAGTAATCTGTGACCGCGAATAGCTGACCAGCCCAATGAGAACCAACGGCAGACAACATAACCCCACAACAATGACGGCATTCAACACGGACCGATTCATAATCATCCCTAACGTATGCTACTTAACGGAAAGAGGATTCAAGAATAATAGGGATTTACTACACCCAACAAACAATGAACCACCCTCAGCATCGTTTTAATATAACATAAAGCAACAGACTCGTTGGAGGTGGTTTCTACGTCCCGGAGGATAATTCCCGTCCTCACAGGCATATGCCTTCTCATCTTCCTACTCCTACCTAAAGTCTCAGCTGAATGGTGCTTTCTGACGACAGAAGAATTGGATGAAACGGTTCCCGCCGGAGACTATAGGCACTGGAACATGCATGCATCAGACGTGAGAGCCAGACGACTCTTTGACTGGTCAAGTGTCAATCAACTAATTCATGTCTACGTCTTTAACTCATCAACGGGTTCAGATCAGTATCTTGAACAGGCCTATGAAAACCAAACCTCAGGTAGTTTCGAATTCATCATACCCGTAAACGCCACCTGGTCCGTCGAATGGGTAAATCCTGGGCCCAATATTGCCAACGTTACCGGAGAGTACACAGTCTGGCTCGAAAGGGATAGCTGTGCGCAAATTCCTGGATTTCCACTAACGGCTATCTTCTTGGGTCTCCTAGTAGGCATAACCATACCATTGTATGCCAGGAAGCGAAAGAACGAGCCTTAAGTGATTAACGAAAACCTGGCTAACTTATGCTATGGTTGACGATCGTATGGCACAAAATCCTTGCCTAATAGTTCACGAGCTATAATGAGTCGCATGACATTCATACCACCCTCAGCACCAATACTGTAGCTGCGGACACCACGAATGCCCAAGTCTAGTTCACTATCCTTGGTATAAGCAAAGGCTCCGTGCCAATCAGCGACTTCGTTTAGGATCGCGAAAGCATCAATAGGTGCGCGTAGTTTAGCCATCGCTGTCCATAGAGCAACATCGAAATGTGTGTATTTACTGTCACCCGCATACATCTTATCCATTATCCACGCGGCATTGTACATAATTAGGCGATCGCCCATGAGTTTGCTATGCCATTCAGCGAGCGGGAAGCTGATCCCTTCATACTTACCAAGTTCTTTTCCAAAGGCTTTGCGTTGGCGGATATAGTCCTTCCCAATCTCGAGACCTTCAAGGGCACAACCAATACAGGTGGCACCAATGATGACACGCGCGGCAGAAAACCCTTCCATGGAGTATACGAAGCCACGATTAGGTTCACCAATCAACCAATGCTTCGGAATCTCCACGTTGTCCATAGCAAAGCCGCCAGTACTAATTCCCATCCGACCCCAATCCTCAAAGAGCGTAGGAGTCAGACCCGGTGTATCCTTTTCAACTGGAAGAATGAATGCAGCGATACCACGATGCTTCGGTGACGCCTTCTTGTCCAAGTAGGCGGTTGTAAAGTAGCGACCTTTCATCTCAGTAGTCGATTCACGAACACCACTAATGTACACCTTCTCGCCATTCACAACGTACTTATCACCTTTGGGATCGATAGTCGATGTGGTTGCACCGACAATGTCACTACCTCCACCAGGCTCTGTTGTCGCAATGCCAAAGAAGTACTCTCCACTAGCAACCTTTGGCAGAATTTCTTGTTTGGCTTCTTCAGTACCATGGCGGGCAAACACCCATGCCCAGCTGGCTTCAACCAGGTAGAAAACAGGGATGGCAATACTGAGATCTGCCCGTGCAAGTTCCTCAGCAGCGATACAGGTTTGCATAAAGTTACCGCCTGCTCCGCCATATTTCTCCGGGATCGTTATGCCCAGAAGACCAAGATCAGCCATCTTCTTGACTAAGCCTTTCGGCAATTGGCCGGTTTCGTCCATTTCCCGTGTGTGGGGACGAATTTCCTTTTGGGCGAATTCCCGGACCGTTTGTCGGAATAATTCTTCATCTTGTGAAAATTCAAAGTCCATGAGTGGACCTCCATTTGTTTACGGCGGCAATCAGATTCTATTTCTATTAAAGCCTTTGTGAAACGGGGAAAAATTTGTCAATATTCATTCCCTGTTTTAATTTGTCAGTCGTAAAAATCGGGTGCAATCCTTTGCGATGAGCCTAACTAGCTCGTAGTGAGTGCTCGGATGTTGGCCTGATTCTGTTGGATGAGTTCTGCTCGACGGCGCTTTAGCCATTGTCGGACAACTTGTTCCATCCACGACATGGGCATAATTTGTACTCCTTGGAAACGGTTCCTCGAATTTTCTTTACACTTCGAACCTTTAAAAGAATGTATCTTTTTTTTCTATAAATATAAGAAGGTTGAGTCGAAATATCACTTCAGGGATGAGCGTAATGCGGCGAATGGTGTATGGGGCCTTTGCCATTCTCTTCGTGGTCCTTCTGATTACGACTTACGGAGTGTTTTCGTTTCACGAGCAATACCGGATCGGGGAAAGACAAGGGCAGAGGCGAACCGTTGTTTTGGAGGACTATTCGGCACCATATGTTAGTGGAGAAGTTACGATTTCTACAAAACCGATTTTTTACCAGCGGCGTAGCGAGTATGTAACGGTTAACGGATCATTTCAGTTTCTCATTGGGGATCCAATAAATGTTACAATTAGAGAATTGCGGCTCTTTATTGTGAATGTTCCAGACCCCGACGGTTTTTGGGATACAGTGTATTTTAATGGCAACTTTTTGGTGCTCTACAATTCCACTGGGTTTTCAATCTACGATGCTTATCAAATCTCAATTGAATCCTTGGGGAATCACACCCTTGGGTTTGGTATTGATTTTCGCTTTCAGATTGGGGGTTCTTATGAGTCGAATTTTCTCGGACAAGTGGACATACTACCAATTTTCGTGTTCCCTGGGGTTTTGTGGCCAGATTATTGGTATCTTACTCTAGGTGTGATGCTTGTTGTAGGATGCGTCCTCCTCATTCATGCTGTTCTCAAATGGCTCGAAATAATCAATTAATCCGTTTATGGAAAGTAGGGCTTGTCGTCTTGGTTTGAGTTAGAAAGGAGTAACAGTTATGACTGTAAAGGGTGAGGACGTTAGCGGTGGGCTCTTATGGCAGCAGATAAAGGTTCTGATAGTTTGATTCATCGCATTTGGACAGTTCGTGTGTTTGTTTCCAATCAGGAAGAAGCGATTAACTTCTTCCAAGATATCCTCGAAATCCCTGTGATATTGTATGCTCCGCGATTTGGATGGGTGGAACTTGGTCCATCTGGTGAACGAGCAAAAATTGCATTTGTTGAACCGAATCCGGATGCTGATCCTATCTTGTATGAGTGGCAGTTGGGTCAAATTGGTCAGAGTACCGGGATTACCTTTGAGACACGGGATATGAATAAACTGTATAAGAAATTGAAAGAGCGGGGTGTTCATTTCTTTATGCCGCCGGAAGAGATGCCCTGGGGTGGTATCATGGCTGGATTTGAAGACCCCGATGGAAACCACTATAACATCGTTGAAGATCCCGCGCATTACACACGGGATTATCGGTAAACGAACTAATCTTTGACCTAACTCAACTAATCGAAGTCGAAGATTGAGCGGCCTTGCGAGAATTGCATAATGAATCGGCACTGCTCACAGATCATGAGCGTGATTTTATGGGAGGTGAATCCCCATTTACTGTCCATTCGACCTTGTTCTTTTCGAAATTGGGTGTTACCACAAAGTGGGCATTCAAGATATTGTTTAGACATAGTTCTGTAGCCTCCAGCAAGCGCGCTGGCTCTAATTGGACTTACAAAATTTGATTAATTAACCTTTTCTACACCGGTGTTCAGTAGGTTGACCATAACGGTTTTGACAATATTTCGCTTCACCTTTTTTTGGACTGTTCAGAGGAGCTTAAGAGGAACGTTAGGTCCTAATTGAGCACAGGATGTGACACTTGTGACAGATTACATGGTTGGCAAAGACTATGCTTCGGAAATGGATGCTAAGGATCCGCTTCACCAGTATCGAGATCAGTTTCTCCTTCCTGCAGATACAGGAAAAACTCCAGCCATCTATTTTCTCGGGAATTCTCTGGGATTACAACTGAAAACCGCACGGGCTCATCTTGAATCGGTAATGAACGGCTGGGAACAGTGGGGAGTAGAAGCCTACACTAAAGGTGATCGACCCTGGGTGTCATATGAGGATGTGGTTCGTGATAGCGTTGCACGCATTATGGGCGCCAAGTCGACAGAAGTTGTGCTCATGAATTCGTTGACGGTCAACCTTCATCTTATGCTGGTTTCCTTTTATCGCCCGACGACATCGCGATACAAGGTGATAATTGAGCAGAAGGCGTTTCCCAGTGATCAATACGCCATCAAATCCCAAATGCGGTTCCATGGTATCGACCCCGCTGATGCTTTGATCGAGGTTAAGGCGCAACCTGGTGAATCCACCCTACAAAACGACGATTTCCAGCAGGTGTTGGAAAAAGAAGGGGACTCCATTGCACTAATTCTCCTTGGTGGAGTGAATTACTATTCGGGACAAGCCTTTGACCTTG
>JBHLQC010000083.1:0-6831 GCA_048885185.1 Candidatus Odinarchaeota archaeon
GAGGCGGCAAATCGGCTGGGATCTGTTGTGGCAACAAACAGGGCACTAACCAAGACGATGTTGATGAGCCGGAAGGCTAGATTAAGGGCGTTAGTTATTCCTGTGGTTGTGATGGGGAGGAACGGACCGAATCCTGGTGCTAGAGTTGGAATGAGATAGAAGAGAATGGAACCATAGGGCGTGAATAGAAGTTGGACTATTGCGATTATTATGATGAATGCAAGGAGGCGACGTAGTCGTCCAAAGGCATAACGTAGGCTAATTCCAGCTCCGACAAATCCGAGAATGATGAAGCAGAAGATGGCAATTGCCGTTAGAACGGAAACCAACGTGACGGTGAGTATTGCAACAAGAATCAGGACAAGGAACTTGGTAAGTGGGTTAAGCCGATGAACAAAGGAATCACGTTGAAGATACCCAAAAGATAAGGTTCGAGTTTTCATCCGGCTTGCCCCATCTCCAATTTATTTAATTCCAAACGGTAAGCTGAATCCCCAAGAGTTTTCATGTAGTCAAGTCCTTGCCGGACTGGAGCATCAATGAGAAGTTGCCCAGCATGGAGGAATAGTAGGCGATGACAATAGCTCTCAACAATTGATGCGTCATGAGTGGCTAGTAAGATTGCGGCACCGTTTTTAGCGGCTTGATGTTGGAGGTGCATTATCTTGTGGACATTTCGGTAATCTTGACCAATGAAAGGTTCATCAAGAAGCAGTAATTGAGGATGATGAAGGAGGATTGACGCAATTGTAAGGCGTCGTTGTTCACCCAGACTCAAAGAAAACGGCGATTGATCGCGATAATTGGATAAGCCCAAGACCTCTAGTAATTCTTCTGCCCGCTCACGGGCCACGTTTGGTTCAGGGATTTTCAAATGCTCTGACGCTAAAAGAACCTCTTCCCAGACAGTCTGGGCAAAAAGCTGATGAAGTGGATTCTGAAATATCATGCCTACTTTTTGGGCTAGCTTGGACACAGGTTGGTTAAGGAGATTCTCTCCCTGTAGTTGAATGAACCCCACATCTGGGTATAAGAGTCCCATTAGGTGGAGAAGAAGGGTGGATTTACCCGACCCATTAGCACCCATGATTGCGATAATCTCTCCAGGTTTGACAGAAAAGGTGACATCCTTAATCGCAGGCGTAGAGGGAGCGAATTCTTCCACACGAGGATATGAGTAAGTTAAGTTGAAGACTTCAAGCAAGGTTGATTTGTGGGCAACAGACGTAATCTGTGGTTCTGGTTGCGTAAGAACCGAAGGGCGGAGAATAACTCCCAAGTCCGTGAAGGTTGTGGGAGTTCTTTGGAGTTGGTCAGGTGAACCATCAAAGTGGATTTGCCCTTTGTTTAAGAGAATAATGCGTGAAGCTACTGTGAGAAACGGTTGAATTCGATGCTCAACAACGAGAATAGTAATCCCGCTCTGGTTGAACTGATGTAAGGTGTTGACAACTTCTTGCGTTGTGAGTGGGTCGAGTCGTGCTGTAGGCTCGTCAAAAATGAGAATAGGTGCCTGAATTGCGAGAAAGGATGAGATAACAACCTTTTGTTTCTCGCCTCCAGAGAGAGAGTGAGTGCTACGTGATCGAAGATGGCTGGCTGAAATGCTGTTTAGTGCCCATTCAAGTTGAGTCCTAATATCGTCAGGAGGGACTTGAAAGTTTTCGGGACCAAATGCGACTTCGTTGAGAACTTTCAATGTTACTAGTTGACTATCTGGGTCTTGTTGGATGAGGCTTACTTTTCGGGCAATATCTCGAATAGGGAGGGTGCGAGTATCTTGGTCATTGATTTTCACTGAGCCGTGAAATATGCCGTTATACTCGTGTGGTATAAATCCTGCAACGGATCGTGCAAGGGTGCTTTTTCCACTCCCACTGGGCCCAGCAATGATTATGAATTCGCCTGGTTGTATCTTCAGTCGAATATCGGTTAGTGCAGCTTTCTGGACTCCCTCGTATGTGTATTCTAGGTTGCTGATTTCTAATGCCGGAGGACTACCACGTAGGATTTTTTGACTAGGTGATGACAAGGCTGACGACCTTCTGGACCCAATACGAGCCATGGTAGTTTTTCGCCACTAGTCGTAATCCATTATCAACAATCAGAATAATCTCAGAATCATTGAGCACTTCATCAACGGAGAAGGGAGCGCTAAAGCCATCAGAAGAAAAGACTTGGAGAGTTGTGGCAAAAGCCAGGGGGTGAGCTTCTGTTAAGACGATAGAAAGAGGGATTCCAGTGTAATTTTGTGGTGGAACGTATGTGACTGATCCAATGAGTTCTGCTTCGATAGTGATTTCATGTTCAGCAAAAGCAATGTAGGAAAAGCGATATGGCTGGTTAACTTGTCCCACGACTTCACAGCTTAATGGGTCGATCACTGGTCGCCAGATAAAGACAGAATAAAGACTTGCCCCAAATGCTATTGTTATGAGAAAAACGATGGCGGAAAGTTTGTATGGACCCAGTCTTTTCCAAGGCGACAAGGATGCGCTTCGCGATGTTGCCCCATTGGGTAAGCTTCGAAGAATATTCGAAGTGATAACTAAACTGGTCGTGGCGTGACCAAAGTAGCCTGCAAAAATAATGCCTGAACAAAAGGCAAGGATCGTGAGGAGCATTATGAATAGCCCAGGAGCTCCTGAGAAGAAGAGGAGTTGGAAAACAAAAACGTTGGATGCAGCAGCAAACCCTCCTACGATGCAATAGATTGGGAGCGAATCACGATGACGGAATGCACTTAATCCAATATCGACGATGAGACCTTGGATTAGGCTGACAAAGACGATGACAAGACCATGAGTGCTACCAGTGAAAAATTCTACAAAGCCCTTAAGGAACCCTGTTGCAGTGGCTACACCAGGTTTGCGGATGATACCAGTTGCAAGAATAATCCAGAAGACATGTAATCCACTCAGGAATTGTCCGGCTCCAAATGGTGTACCAAGTGCAGAATTAAGTAGCAAGCCTAAGTACCCGACGAATGTACTGAGTGCTCCACCCAAAGCACTTAGCACCGCGATTGTGGCAAGATCCCGAGTGCTGAAGTAGTACGAGGGATTGGAGCTGTTCATATCGTCACCTTGAATTATTGTTTAGGGGGGAAGACCATCACGAATCACACGGATAGTAGCTACGTTTCGAACCCAGAAGGCGCCTGCACTCCCGGTGAACCATGCTGGATGAAGGGTCTGACTAGCATCATCATTACTGAATCCACCATCCGGAGCGAGAAAAGCGACTTGAAGGCCATCGGCCCAACTCGGAGTCATGGTTCCATTGAAAATATAGGCTAAGATGAGATCGCCTTGGATTGCATGCATCGTCACATTAGGATAGAGATTGTCATAAGTAAACGACTTGTTATAGCCATCACTCGCACTGACATTAACGATATCGTTACTATCAATGTCTGTCACCAACTCAACTAAACTAGAAAGAAGAACTCCCGTATATGTTCCGTTACTTGGCCAATTTCCGCCAAAATTCTGGTAACCTGTGATAGCCTCAAGGTTGTTCATTTGTGCAAGATCCATGAGATAGACGTCCTCTTCATCTTCATCAATTACTGTTACGTGGAGTCGGCTGTCGATATAGACATCCTGAAGGACTTCGATGGTTGCCACGTTGCGGACCCAACGGGCACCTGCACTGCCGAAAAACCAAGCGGGGTGGGTAGTTTGATTTGCATCATCGTTGCTGTAGGCGTTATCAGAGGGAAGAAAGACCGTGCGTGGTCCATCTCCCCATGCTCCTATGTGCGAGCCGGGGGTTGTGGAATTAAAGGAATAAGCGAGAATGAGGTTTCCCTGAAGTGGTGCATAAGAGGCGTTTGGATAGACGTTGGGGTATGCGTAGTATTGGGTATATCCATCTGATGCATTTACTTTGATAACATCATTTGCGTCCATTCCTCCAACAAGTTCGATGAGGGTTGCTAGGGAGACACCAATGTATTCTCCATTACTGACCCAGTTCTCGAAACGATTCTGGCTAGTCGAAGTTCCGGAGGATTCGCCTGTTGTTAGGGGAACTAAATCAGAGAGAGTCAGATTTAGTACTGTGCTTCCATTAATCACTTGGATATCAACTTCACCCTGAATGGGCGTTGGCAGAAGGGTGGGCAAGAAGTAGATGGCAGTGAGAGTGCCAGCGGAGATAATGATAGCAGCCAAGACAATGACGAGCCCGATTTTCATGTTTTTTGAAGTGTTCGCCATTTGGTTCAAACTCTTTCATGAAAGTAATGATAAGATATGCACACTCGTGCATATCATTGTTTAGGCTTGAGGAACATGCTATTAAGCATTACGCTTGGGATTAAATTAGAAAAAAGAGGAGATAAAACACCGATGAAGAAGAAATGCAAGTTTCCTATCTTCTTCGGTGCCAGAGCTCTTCCCGGCGCTTTTTATCCAAGTTAGGGATATCATGCCAGAAAATGGATTTACTTTTGATAGGTGCGACTTGTTTGAGTTTGAAGACAAACATGGCAACGATGTTGATGAAGAGGATGTTCAAGATTACTAGGGTGAAACTGAGCCCAGCTATGGCCATGTGTAAATTATAGGCTGTAAGATCTCCGAAACCCATCATAAGTAACGCGTAAATGAGATTCATTCCTGCGTTGACCGCGGGAGGCATTAACGATGCTGCGATGGCTACACCAACGAGGCTACCTAAGTCTCCTCTAGTCGCAGCCAGAGCAACACCAGCACCTGATGCAGCTGCAACCACGATTCCAAGGAGAAGCAACCAAAGCGATGCTCGTGCAGCCATTTCAGGCGTGGGCCATGGCCAAGACCATGCAGGATTGAAATTAAGGAACATCAGAATTGCCCCCATGATAACGCCCATTATGAACGCAATAGCTAGCCCTAATGCTTCGTTTTTAATACCCGTTTGCACAAGGCGACGATCTTTGATTATTACACCGAAACTTAGTCCGAGAATTGGGCCCATCAGTGGAGCGAGGAGCATACTGGCGACGATGAATACAGGACTATTGGTCGCAAGTCCAATGGCGGCAATGATACAGGAAACGACTAGAAGAGCAAGGAAGTCAAATGAGAGGCGTGTACCAGAAGCGATTTTGCTATAGATTTCTTCAACGGAAAGGCGTTCTGTGGGGGTAATGGTGACTGCTTCTTCAGCCATTGGTTTACTAGCTTCAACTGGTAGAACATCAATAATTCCATAATGAACTCCGACACCGATGGATTCAAGACCAGATAGTATTTGAGAACTTCTTGTCGATGAGACACGGAAAATTAACATGAAGCCAGGAGCTGTATGTATTTTCGCGATATTGCGTACTTGTTCTTTTTCTTCGAGGAACTCCATTACTTGTCCGACTTTTTCTTCGGGGATTGTGATCTGAAATTGACGCATGTCGATTCCCCCGCTCGTAAAGCGAGCGATTACCCCCCTCATAATATCTGCGTATAAGGGTTACGATTTTGGCTAGAAAATCGAATCTGTTCGATAAAATTCGGAATGGCAGAACGCTTAATTAGCTGTAAAACCGTATTGCGTCGTATTACCCCAAACCCGCAGTACAATCTGTTAAATTGGTGGAACGGCTGTGACATCACGAAACATACTCATCAAAAATGGATTCGTCGTTGATCCAAAGCAAAAAATCCGTGAAATCAAGGATATCGCCATACAAGATGGTAAAATTGTCGAATCCGTTGATCCTGGAGCGGCAGAAGTTATTGATGCTGAAGGTCGGATGGTGGTTGCTGGGGGTGTAGAAATCCATGCTCATCTTGCTACACCTAAAGTTGATTCTGGTCGAGTCCTTCGTTGTGACCAATCGCGAATGGACCCGTACACTTATTCGGATATCTGTCGAGCTGGCGTCTGGGCTAGCGTTCCACCAACTTTCATGACTGGTTACAAATACTCCCAGATGGGATACACCTTTGTTACCGAAGCAGCCACTGCAGGACTAGTTGCCCGACATACACACGAGGAACTCGGTGAAATCCAACCTCATGATAAAATCATGTTCCCACTTTTTGGCAACTATCAACTCGTCATGGATTACGCTCGTGAAAAAGAGTATGACAAACTAGCGGCATTTGTCGCTTGGATGCTTGCAGCAACCAAAGGATGGGCGATAAAAGCCGTTAATCCCACAGGTGTCTGTGACTGGAGTTGGGGAGGAAACGTCGAGACATTAGATGAGCAAATTGCGTGTTTTGATGTTACACCCCGAGATGCTGTTACAGCGTTGTTAGAGGGAGCAGAAAGACTAGCTCTTCCGCATTCTCTCCACCTTCATGCGAATATGTTGGGTCGACCGGGCAATACGGATATTACAATTGAAACTATGGAACTTGCTAGTAACCGACCTGAAACCAAGCGATCCTCAGGCTACAACTTGCATATGACCCATATTCAGTTCCATTCATATGGTGGTGATAGTTTCGTCACTTTTCGGTCAGGAGCTGAACCCATTGCGAAATATCTCAAGGGACATAAAAACGTGAGTTGTGATTTGGGACAGATTGTCTTCTCTGATACAACCACGATGACCGCTGATGGCCCTTGGGAGTGGATCCTTCGAGGGATTTCAGGAAATCGATGGGTAAACGATGATATCGAAGTTGAATGTGGCGGCGGGGTTGTCCCCTATGTCTTTAAGAAAAGCTCACGAGTCAACGCGATTCAATGGGGCATTGGTCTTGAGATCGCTTTGATGGTTAATGACCCGTGGCGAGTAATTCCCAGCACGGATCACCCCAATGCAGGAACCTTCATCAATTACCCATTGATTGCGGCGTGGTTAATGAGTAAGAAAGCACGCGACATTGTACTAGA
>JBHLQC010000084.1:0-6762 GCA_048885185.1 Candidatus Odinarchaeota archaeon
TATTAATACTCCCGATGAAGTTCGAAAGGGGTATCAGTCAATCGTTAAAAATGTTCAAAAACACAAATCAAATGCAAGGATTAATGGTATTTTCGTTGAGGAATTTGCACCCAAGGGAATAGAAGTAATCATTGGGGCATTAAAGGATTCACAATTTGGACCAGCGCTGATGTTCGGATTGGGCGGAATTTTCGTCGAAGTGTTAAAAGACGTAAGCTTTCGAGTTGCTCCGATCACAAAATTCGATGCAAAAGAAATGATTCAAGAAATCAAGGGTTACCCAATTCTAACTGGAATTCGTGGTCAAAAAGCATCAGATGTCCCAGCACTAGAAAACATCCTTCTTCAAGTATCAAAATTAGTAATGGATTATCCAGTTATCAATCAGCTCGATCTTAATCCCGTTTTCTCATACCCTAAGGGAGCAAAATGTGTTGATGCACGTATTATTTTGGAGGAAAAATCATAGATTCTCTAAAATCAGTCTGTTATTTTCTTCGAGGAGGGTAAAGGTCCGTTAGTTTTAAAAATCCCTCTTCTATACAACTTCTCACTCCCGAAACCGCAATAGACGTTTTCTAGAATAAGGTGGTATAGTGGCCGAGGAATCAGTTCTCAGGCTTGCAGAAACAAGCCGACTAACTTCAACGTTACGAGAGAAACGGGACGAGCTCAATACTGAAGCCCAACAGCTAGTCAAAGAAAGGGACAGTCTTAATGCCCAAGTAGCAGAATGGCTCTCAAAAGCCCGAGATCATCGTGAAAAACGTGATGAGTACAACCAAAAAGTATCTGAATTCAAAGCCAAACGAGATGAAATTTATTCTAAACTCAAGGGGAGAGTTGAGGATCATCAAGACACTGAGGGCGAAGCTGAAGAAATACAGAAAAAAACTTCTGCTCCCTCTCATGTTCTTCGCCGAAAAGTTCGGGAGCTTGATTGGTCACTGCAAACTCAAGTACTGGACTTAAAACGCGAGCGAGAGATTATTGAACAAATTGCAGAACTAGAAGAAGAGCTTAAGATAGCAGAAGACGCAGCTGCAAAGCGGAAAGAAAGTGCAAAAGCGCGATCTGAAATTGAAGACCTTCGGCTTCTCATGAATGCCCATCATAATTCCGTCCTTGAATTTGCTCGCCTTTCTCAAGAGGAAAATCAGCTTATGATTGAAGCCTATGCAGAAGTGGACACTCTGCGAAAACGAGCAGATGAAGCCCATCGTCGGTATCTCGAAACACGTCGTGAAGCTGACGAAACCCATCGCCGCTTCATAGAAGCTAAGCAAGAGAATAGCCGCTTAAGGAAGGAATTAGGAGAAATCCGCGTAAGAAGACGTGTAGAAAAACTTCAGGAATTAGAGGAGCGTCTTGAAGAAAAGGTTGCAATAGCGCTGGAAAAGTTCAAACGTGGTGAACGTCTTACCATGGAAGAATTTTCACTTTTAATGAAACGCGGGTTATTGTAAAGAATATCACAGGCTCATTGGCAGAACAATATCTGCCGCATTTTGGAGTCCTCGATTAACGTGATTTGAAGAGTGCAACAAAATAACTTCTTTTCCTATCTCTCTTGCTCGACTAAAAAGAGGTAGTAATTTTTCATTTTCGGTGGCAAGGGCTAGGATTTCAATTTTCTCATTATAAATCAGTTCCATGGCTTCGAGGGCAAATTGAATATCAAGGTCATTATGAACAATCACAGGAATGAATCCCTCTTGATTGATGTCGTTCGAATGTTCCAGTGCTTCTTGTTGGAGTAACACAATTTTCGCGACCTTAACGTCGCCAATTTCTTCCAGCAAAGGTCGAATTCGAATTAGAATATCGGAAAGAGGAGTCGAGATGCTACTATCAATTAACAATGCAATTGCCTTACTCTTTTTCCTTCCTATTGTTGTTTCCTCCTAATTTCCAAATCGCCGATCTCTTTGCTGAAATGTACGGAGTGCACGCCAGAAATCAATCTTTCGAATCTCAGGCCAATATACATCTGCAAAATAGAGTTCAGAATATGCTGATTGCCATAATAAAAATCCGGACAGGCGTTCTTCTCCGGATGTTCGAATAATGAGCTCCGGATCTGCAATGCCTGCAGTGTATAAATGCTGTTCAATCACTTTATCAGAAATTGCCATTGGATTAATATCGCCGGTTTGAACTTTTTCTGCAATACGTTTTACAGCATCAACAATTTCAGTTCTCCCACCATAACCGATGGCTACATTCAACTGAAATTTGTCATATCCCGCGGTTACCTTTTCTGCTTCCCTTATAGCAGTTAATAATTTGGGCGGAAGCAATGACAGTTGACCAATCGCCCGAACCCTCACTTGATGACGATGCACAACCTCCGACCGTGCAACGGTTTCAAACCTATCCTGGGCTATTTCCATGATGTGTTGCACTTCTTTCTTCTTTCGAGAAAAATTCTCGGTAGAAAAAGCATAAATCGTAACGACATTTATACCTGCATCAAAACACCAATCGAGAACTTCATCGATACGTTCTGCACCCATAGTGTGCCCAAAATCTGCTTCTTGACTGCGTTGCTTTGCATAGCGGCGGTTCCCATCTAGAATAATTCCGACGTGATTTGGCATAGAATTATCTTTGATTTGGCGCCAAAGATACCAGGAATATAGGTGGTAGATGGGTCCCATCAGGTTTGCCACGGTCTAGTCTCCGGATAGAGCCAAAAGGCAGCGGTATTTAACCTTTCGTTTTACGATGTATCTATTTAACTATCGGTCTAATTTCTTGGCGATTTTCTTTGCAGCTCGTTCCATATTAATAAAAACTAGGCCAAGACCAGCAAGTGATGCTGTCGTGGTGCTCACCATCAAAACTGAGTCAGGTCCTGCAGCCACCATTATAACAGCTCCCGTTCCGCCCTGAGCAAAGACCTGATGAAGCGCGCCTTTACCCAAATCAGATGCTGCGCGTTCTCCTACTGTGAGCAAGGCTGCGCTCATTGCTGCTAGAAGTGTCTCATCAAATTCTTCAGGGAGTTTGGCTGCGATTGGAAGCCCATCCACACCAACAACAACAGCGGCCTCAATCTCATCGACTGACTCAGTTAAATTTGCCAGAATTTTTTCAATTTCTGGTGAACTCGGAATCATCAATTTCGGTCTAACTCGTTGAAGCTGTTGCAGATGCCTTAGGGTACAAATGGTACATCAAGATATCGCGAGTGACTTGTCGAAAGGCTCGTTTCACGTTTTCACCCGTAAGAGCACATGTCGTAAAATTAGGGGCGTTTCCTAATCCAAGTTTTGCTAGCATGACTGCTTTATCCATGGCATTCGGGAGATCCTGTTTATTCAGCATAACAACAAGGCTGATTGAGTGTCCAAGGTCTTCTTCAACAAATGATCGAAGTTCTGCCATGCTTTCAGTATTTGCTTCCATTTGGTCAGGGGAAGAATCCGCTACAAAAATAATCCCATCTACACCAGTCAAAATGACTTTTCGCTGTCCTCTATGTCGACGTTGACCTGCAACAGTATACACATCAAATACAACTTGAGCTGTAGCTTGCATTGGGGTGTAATCAAAAAAAAGTGTGCGACCGGTATGGTCAGCTACGGAGGTGAATCCGCCTTTATTTAGCCCTTCTACGTTATCATAAATCCAACGGAGTGCTGTAGTCTTTCCAGATAGTGAAGGTCCCCAAAAGACGATTTTGAAATGTATTCTGCCTTGTAGGTCTTTCTTCAAAGTAGGACGGCTCCTCCTTTTCGTGTTGCGCCTACCCCGTCCCCACTAGCCTTTCTCAAGTTCACCAAGCGCTGCACGCAGCTCCTCACGCTCTGCGTCAGTTTTACCCGCTGCAACAGCTGGTTTTTCGGCCATGAATTCATCTAATACTTTCGCAAGCTCGGCTGCAGCTTTCATCATTGTTAGACGTATCATACCGATGTTCACTTCTTTATCAGTAATTACACACAATACGCCTTTGCCGGCACCTGCTGCGAATATTTTTCCATCACCGAACTCTGACGTTACAATCGTCAAATCTCCGACATCTAGACTTTTACCCTGTTCTTCACTTGCACAAAATACTGCGCTAGCTATCGCGCCAATTCCATCAACGTCGACTGGGTAATAACTAAATTTTGAGACATGAGCGATAGTCAAGCCGGTACGATCTACAAGAATAGTTTTCTTGATTCCGGGTTCGCTCTTAATCACATCAGAGAGGATTTCATCGAACTGTCTTACGGTTATTGACAAGGTTAATCCCTTTCCACCAGGGGCTTGCGGGAGTTACCATTCGAGGGGCAACTTATATCTTTTGCGTGGAAGAACGTGGGGGTTTTGTCGTTTTTTCGTAGAGCAGAGACTAACAGTACTTCAGCCTCGAAGAACGATGAGTATGTAATCTTCCTCTGGAGCGACCATAACCTCCCCCGCAGGGGTTGAAATTGTGAGGAAGTTCATGCCGCCTTCACCAAGCTCATCAACAACGCGTTTAGCTTTGCCAACTAGCGATGTAACGAGCGCAGAGATAACTTCTGTTTTTTCTGCGTTAAGATTGGAGCTGATTGGTAAACCTTCCATGTTCGTAATGATTACGCCTCGAACTCCGTCATGGGCACCAAGGCGCTTCAGTGAGTCTTTTAATGCTTTACCACCAATCATATACTCCACGCTCTCTAGCCACTGACTAGTTGGTCTCTATTAAAGTTATAAACGTTCCCTCTTGTTCGGAGTTACCAAAGAACTATTGAAAAAATCTGTTGATATTTTCTCTTGGCGCACAGTTTTTAAACAAAGACACCAAATCCCTTTTAGCGCAAGAACTATTGCCAAATACCCCTGGCGATGGGTGTGGCTTTCATGCTCGGAAAGAAAGAGATTGAACTGATTCTCGCTGAAATCATGGACACTATTCCAGAACTTGAAGGAATAATAGCTGCTTCTAGTACTGGAAAGGTAGTTGCAGGACAGACCCTACGGGATATGGATCATGGTGCGATTGTATCAAGCGTAGTTTCACTTTTGAAAGAAACGAAAGCTGTTAGCAAAGCTGTGGATCAAGGTCCCACACAGGCCCTTTACCTTGAAACTGATAAAGGATACACTGTAGCCGTAACAGCTTCAAAAAATCTAGTTGTTTCAATCGCTGGAAAAGATGCTGCAGCAAGTTTAGGTCTCATTATCCGGAGTCTTCGTGGTGCTGTAGAGAAAATTGGTAAGAGCTAGGGAAGACATCTTTTCTTGCTGATAGACAAAAAATACTCATTTTTTACTTGAAAAAAGGCAGTTCGAGAACTTTTTTTAGAAGGATTTCCTTTTGTTGCT
Source organism: Candidatus Odinarchaeota archaeon (assembly GCA_048885185.1). Classification (GTDB taxonomy): domain Archaea; phylum Asgardarchaeota; class Hermodarchaeia; order Hermodarchaeales; family Hermodarchaeaceae; genus Hermodarchaeum. The sequence goes on from JBHLQC010000084.1 coordinate 5,308, forward strand.
GCGTCTGACCAAATTATAAAAGTAAGAGGATAGGCGTTGTTCCTGTGGCTTATTTACAGCAAATCTCCGTTCAAGGATTCAAAAGTTTCAGCTCACGAAAAACTACAATAAACCTCAGTGAAGGCTTCACTGCTATTGTAGGCGAAAATGGTTGTGGGAAAAGCAATATTCTTGACGCAGTATGTTTTGTGTTGGGAAGGTTAAGTAGTAAATCGCTTAGGGCCGAGAATTTTGCTTCACTTTTGTATAATGGTGGAGCAGGTGGTTCACCAGCAAAACTAAGCAAGGTCGGTCTTCTCTTTAACAATAGAGATCGTCAATTTCCAATTGACGCCGATGAAGTAACAATCAGTCGTGAAGTGGATGAAACTGGAATAAGTGCATACCGAATAGGTGGAAAACGAGTCACTCGAACAGAAATGCTCGACACTATTGCTGTAGCCGGATTGCATCCCGAGGGACACAATATCATAATGCAAAACGAACTAGCAAATGTCATTGCTATGTCATCACCAGAAATCCGCCAAATCGTTGAAGGGGTAGCTGGTATTTCCGTTTTTGATGAAAAGAAACAACAAATCGAGAGCGAGCTAGTGAAGGTGGATCAGAACCTTCAAATGGTCCAAATGCGTACAGAAGAAATTCGCCAAGAATATTCACGGTTAGAAAAGGATAGAAAAGACGCACTCCGATGGCGAGAAATTACCGAACGCTTGGCTCAAATCGAACGAGATTTAGTTTTCGCGGAATTAATCAGAATTGAACGAAGATTGAACGAGTTTAAAGAAGAATACAAGGAGTTTACAAAAAATATCAAAGAATTAGAGAAACAACGACGAGATGCGCAGGATCGACAACTTGAACTTGAACAAAGCGTTCAAACTGATGGAGTGCAGATTAAAAACTGGGATCAACAACTGCATCAGAAAGAAATTGAGACTACCCGCATAAATGAAATTCTTAAAGGATTACAGGTAGCATCTGAAAAACTCTCTCGACAAGCCGACTCACTCGGTGCAAGTGTGACACATCTCGAATCACAAGTCACGGAGGAAAAAACGCGGCACGCAGACCTAAAATCAGAAATTAAGACGCTCAAGGTGCAAGAAACCCAATTAATTGAACAAATTACTCCCCTTCGTAATCGTCTATCGGAGCTAACAAAACAAACCTCAGCACCTGATGCTGAATACCTTAATTTGCGAAAAGAAACAATTGCACTCACGGATCAAATAGAGACAAAAAGAAGTGAACATGGCGAAACAATGGCCCTAAGCCGGATTACAGAAAAGGGAATTACTGACCTAAAGCAGCAAATTGATGAAAGTTATTTGATTTTACCAGAGCAAGAACGGGCGCTTCTCGAGGCTCAAACTGAACAAAAAAGTCTCGAAAAAGAATTGCAAATTATCGAATCTGAAGTTACAGATCTTCTTAACCAACAACGAGAACTGG
>JBHLQC010000085.1:0-6618 GCA_048885185.1 Candidatus Odinarchaeota archaeon
GGTCTCTTCATCATACTCCATCCCTGTTTTTTCATCTCGGTATACGGGTGTCATTTCGAGATAAATGGGGGAAGAATACGTAAGATTTCGGATTCGTGCCTCGGCAGGAGCAATAGTACGAACTGAACCATCCGCTTCACGAACTGAAGGATTCTGAATTTCCACCCTTCCTAAACGTACATAATAATTCGGAATATCAGGCTCGATTTTCCCTACATCACTTACAATACGTTGAATACGCCTTTCAACAAAGTCATTATAAGAATCGAGGTGCTGCCGGACTAACCCCTTTGACGTAAAAAAGGATTTCATAACTGCCCAACGGTCTTCAGACGAAATTGCCATATTCTACCCTCAGCAACGAATCTGCTCAATTTACGACGGCTATTTTTCCCTCACCAGACGGCACCATGCTTCCAATGAGCCCATATAGCTTAAGCCCGCACGAGAAGACTTGGAACCCTGTGTCCTATGAAGCAGAACGGGAACATTGTCTCAATAGCAATTTTGCCCAGGCAGAAACATGCGGCGCCAAACCAGCCGTCGCTCCAGCGAAGCAGACCGTCTGCGGAGTTAAGGCGACAATGTACAAACGCCTTTTTAAGGTTTCGATTAAACACTTCGTGAACTACCCAGTCCTAACAGATTAGGTTTCCTGCTTCAATGCTTCAGCCACTGCTGACAACTCCACAGGCCCTTCCCGAGGTTCCCCCGGTGTCATGATAGACCGAAGTCCTATCATCTTTATGTTTTGGGCGGCAGCATGTAATTAGATTCCGTAGGTAGCTATTTGAAGCCCTCGTTTCGTTAATACCCCGAAGACAAAGAAATGGCGCCCGTTCCGGGATTCGAACCCGAGTCCTAGGAGATCCGTAAATCTATGCAACCCATAGATCATTGACAGTCCCAGATGATAGACCTGGCTACACTAAACGGGCGCAGTGTTGGGTGGATTGCTTGGAGTGATTTAAAGGTTACTCTGTGGGGAATGGTCCCGGCGCCCGGATTTGAACCAGGAACCATCTGGTGTCTGCGTTGGTTGACACCGCTTCATTGCCATGAGGCTCGGGGTGCGGTAATTACCTACAGCCAGACGCTCTACCAGGTTGAGCTACGCCGGGACAATGCGGGATGTAGGTGGGGTTGAGTGGCTTATAAGCGTTTTCAACCAGTTTCACGGAAAATACGGGTGAGGGTAGTGATGATATTGTTAGCGGCGATTTGTACGGGTTCGGATATAGGTTGAGCAAATTCGTCAGTCAGGGGTTGGATTCCCAATACTAGGATGGTTGCAGATATGTTGTTTTCAAGGTACTCGATGAAGAATGTGAGAGGAAGTTGATGGGTGGAAAAGGCGATGCCACCAATGTTGTCTTTGTCGATAAGGCGTATAGTTCCGGCTTCTGATTGCATGAGTGCCGCATCAATTAAGAGTATAAATTCTGGTTGTTTCTCGATTAGAAGGCTGATGAAATTTTCGGGAACAGTATGGGCATTTATGAGTTCAATTTGAATGGGAGCTTGATTTTCTAATTGGGTGATGATATAAGGTCCAATTCCATCATCGGCTTTGAGATCATTTCCAATACCAAGTATCACGCTTTTGGCTGAATTGGAAAATTCTTCTTTGAGTCGTTGTTCCCAAGATTCCATCAATCTTTGGGAGACGGGAAGAATGTTATATAGCTTCGCCTCTTTTCGATTTGAATAGTGGTGCCTGAAGATGGCTGGAGAAAAACCTGTGGTAAAAACTGCCTCAGAGAGTGAGCGGTCTCAACTTCCAGATGAGGCAATTCCAGCGATATTTGTACGAGGACGCGTAGTTGTGAAAGGGGAATATGCGCCTGTACTGTATGAAGCAGGGTATTATGGAACCTTGAAAGGCACCGAAAAGTTAACATTGGAACCTGAAGAAGCCTTGTTGCTCAGCCGACGCGAACGCATTCAAGTTCATGACACAAAAGGTACGAGGTTCGAATTTTCGGATTTACTTGAGCGGTTAGCAGAAGGACACCCGGGGCTCTGGACTCGCTTCTTGGTTTACAGTGATTTGCGAAGTAGAGGATATGTCGTTCGCACAGGATACGGGAAAGGATTATTGTTTCGCGTCTATCCTCGCGGGGCAAAATTGAACGAAGCTACAGCAAAATACTTTGTTTGCGCTATTTCGGAAGGTTCACCCCTGAAAGTAACAGAACTAGATGCCTTTAGCAAACAGGCAAAACGAAATCGGAAGAAACTCATGCTCGCTGTATTGGATCGACAGGGTGAAACCACATACTATCTTGTAGCCCCAGCCGATATTGCCGCCGAAAAATGAGAAAATGGCGGGCCCGCCGGGAATATCGGCGTCTTGTGCATTAGACGTTTTCGAACCCGGGATCTCCGGCTTAGGAGGCCGGCGCCTTCTCCGGGGAGGAAAATCCTATCCGGCTTGGCCACGGGCCCAATGTACTTTCAAGCAAAGCAATTCGTGCCTTATGCATGTTACGTTTTACCGCTGTAAGAGCTTGACACCTTTTTCTTGACCAACATAGACGACATCAGCGTGGTTGGGAAACAAGCCACTCTCAATGACGCCGGGAATGGATTTCAAGTCGTTGTCAAGCTTTGCAGGATTGGAGATTTTTGGAACTGTCACATCCAAGATGAAGTTTCCATTGTCGGTGATTACTGGACCTGCTTTTCTTTCAGCTTGGCGAAGCATGGGTGAGCCGCCTAGTTGTTGGATCCGATCCATCGCAAGTGCTAGTGCCTCGGGAAGGACTTCTACAGGTATGGGAACCCGAGTTCCCAAGGCTTTGACTAGTTTTGCATTGTCAACAATGATGACCAATTGCTGTGCAGCTTCAGCTAAGATTTTTTCACGGAGAAGAGCTGCACCACCACCTTTTATCAGAGCCAATTTAGCATCAACTTCATCTGCGCCGTCAACCGCACAAGGCAAGCTGGTTACACATCCAAGTGGAATAGTGGGAATGCCTACATCATGAAGCTGAAGTAACGTAGCATAAGAACTGGGCACCGCTGTAATCGAGATGCCTTCTGCGGAGATTTTCTCAGCAAGTAATTCAATGAAGATTGCAACAGTTGATCCAGTTCCAACACCAAGACACATCCCATCTGACACATGACTAATCGCAGCTTCTGCAGCAAGGCGCTTTTCCTTATTCGCTGTCATTGTATGGCTCACCTGCATAGATTGTATGCATAGCACTTCATTCCTTAGACACTTAAAAATCTCTCATAGAAGGCTTGAAAAAGTAGTGGAGCCTCGGGCGGGATTCGAACCCGCGACCCCTGCCTTACCAAGGCAGTGCGCTACCATGCTATGCCACCGAGGCTCACATCCTCAAATGGTGCCGAGGGCGGGCTTTCCGCAAAACCCATCAGGCTTCGATTCGAACCCGCGACCTCCAGATTTCTCCGGTGCGCCAGTCATCATACTATTCTGACCCTGGGGCAAAGCCCTATGAGTCTGGCGCTCAACCAGGCTAAGCTACCTCGGCAGCACTAAACCACAGCCCCTACCTTTTAAGCCTTATTCTAGCTGTCTACGACACCGAGATTCACACCCCTTATCTCCAACACGAAGCAATTTTAAGCAACCACACAACTTTGATTTTCCACCACTAATGCGGGGGACCTGTCCAAAGGGTCAGCGCCCCGTAGACTAAGCGGCGGGGGTATCTCCCATCACGGAGACCTCACAGCCAAGCTTGGTCAAAGGCGCAGGACTTAAGATCCTGTCTCGTAGGAGTTCCCGGGTTCGAAGCCCGGCCCCCGCACCAATTTTCTCATGTTCTTAACCGACTTACAATCTTCCCAAGGTTGAGCACATCGTGCACAAGGTTATTCCCAAACTCAGGAGCTAGCAGTCAAAGGCAAAAGAAATATGGTATGCCTGCTGTTCTTAGACACCATGATTGCCTTCCCGGTTGGAAAGGGGCGGTTCATATTACGTACCGTCGGTGTGGTCTTCCAAGATAATCGTGTGTTGCTACACCAGCCGGAGGGGTGGGACTTCTGGTCGCTCCCTGGAGGGCGAGTACGACATCTGGAAACTACGGAGCAGGCTCTGAAACGCGAGATGCTAGAGGAGACCAAGAGCCCAATCCAGATAGAACGGCTTCTATGGATTGTAGAAAACTTCTACCAAGAAGAAGAAGGAGTAAGACCATACCATCCGGCTTTCGCAACGCCTTCCCATGAGATTGGTTTCTACTACATGTTCTGGTTCCCCGAACACTCGCCGCTTTATGAAAAGGAAACTTTCCTCGGGAAAGAAAATGAGCATACTCTTATCTTTAAGTGGTTTCCCTTTGCCGAACTCGAAAAGTGCCCTCTCTACCCTACCTTCTTACGGAAAGCCCTCCAATCACCCCCAGCGAACATCACCCACGTGTGCGTTCACGAAGGAGAACTTGCACACCCACCCCTTGAACCCTGATGGCGAACAATCTCATCACCATCAGCCACACCCAAATCCCACTCCTAACCCAGCCTTACCAATAAGCAGCCAAAAATGAATTAGAGTCTCGGACGGGGATTGCCCCCGCGACCTGCAGCTCTCCTGAATGTCGAATTCATTACTTTTATCAAGAATTTTTCCATTGGCACCTAATTGTTGCTAAGGGGCGGATTCAGTATTGAGAACAGTTTTTTCGAGGGAGTTTCCTTAAGATCAGTTGAAGCACTCCAAATCCCTTCCTCGACTAGAAGTTCTAATCGGAATCCACTATCACCGAGTTTACGAAGATATTCTAAATGAATTACCATCTCCTTCAGCACTTTTTGAAGAGTTGCAGAGGTTTCATTTGGTTTATCGTCGTTATTCAATATTAGAGGAATATCATAGAGCCAATTTGGAAAAGACACCTCGACAACCAATCTAACCAAATCAAGATGCTTTAAACTTCGAATAAGAAGAATCCTTAGCCATGTAGTCTCATAGATCGTCACAACTCGTTCAAGATGGTCCTCTGAGAGAGAGGACTCAATATGCTTCTTGATTAATTGCCGATAGCCCTTCATCAAATCCGTGTACTTTACTTTCTTCCCCTCCTATTTAGAAAGGTAAGGTACAATTTTTAATCTTAATCGATCCGCATATGAAATAGTAGAAGTGGGAGACTTCCGCCTCCCACAACCACACCACTATATGATAGGTGGTATCGAGCCCAGTTAATGTCAGTATTGTTTAGGTCACTCTGTTACAATGGAGATGTACCGCAACCCCTGGATCAACCCAGTCTTCAATAATGATCGTACTCATGGGATCAGCGATCCCTTCGAAGATGTTGCAGAATATATACCAATCTGAGAGGTCGGGTATTGGTCCATGAGCGTCATAGAAGTAATAACCCACTACAGATTGCAGCCCTTGGATAATCGAAACGGTTCCCCATTTGATATTCTCCCAGGTATTGCAAAACATTAAGATCTTTGTATTGCTGAAATCACCGCCGAACCAAGTTCCTGAATGATGTAAGGTATTGCAATAAAAGAGGATTTTCGAGTCGACAATAGTGCCACCAACGGAAAATCCTGAATCAGGATTGATGAACTCACAGTGGCTCACTTTGATTTTTCCATAGAAGGGGTTAGCATGTTCAGGGAAGTTACCCAGCCAACCTCCCACAACTCCGGGCAATAGTTGGATTCCATTGTTCACATTTACTCCAAAGGGTAAGTAGTCGCCCACGCGTCCTTCGATGCGAATTCGTTTGCAGTCCACGTTTAGATAGGTTGGTGCATCATCGCGTACTCCGGTGTATTTTCCTGCGATATCAATTGCGTTCATCCAAACATTATCAACTAACACAAAGAAGTCATAGGGCGCTGCTTTGCCTTCAACTTGGATTGATAGGTCACTGATGCTTAGATATGCAGGGTTATGTTCACTCATCGGATAGTCTGACGTGTGATAGAACAGGAAGAGTCGAGCAACCCCAATCGGATTGACACCTTCAGGTAGTGGTAACTCAACATATTCGGGTACAAGGATGAGGGTTTTGTCCATCCCCGCTCCCTTGAACTTGCCATCAAAATTCACTGCTACAATCGGTTTACACAGGTAAAACGTTCCCTTGGTGAGTCGCACTGTACTACCAGGACCCGCGGCAGCTGCCATATCAAAAGCCGCTTGGAGATTGATTGTATCCGTTTCACAGTTCCCTGAGGGAGCCACGACAAAGGTATTTCGTCGATGACAGGCATTGGTCGTTGTAACGAACATGCTAGAAATCGCTAGGAGAAGGCATAATCCAAGTGTTATGCTTAGTATTTTTGTGGTTTTTAATTTCATGTAATGAATTCCCTCCAGAAGGTCACCCCTCCAATTGCGGAGGAGATGCCCTTTGAGCGCTCTCTTTGAGACCAATACAAGAATAAAATTCAATGTGACCAAGTAGGATTGAAAAATGAAAAAAGATATTCGTTAAATTGCATTTTTCCATTGCATTGGGTTCACAAAATGAAATGACCCAAAAAAGTGTTTGTTGAGTAGCTCTCAAAATCGATGTTCACTTCGCCCACTATAGTATTCTGCCTCGTGATTCGAAACTTTTTCACCCAATAGTTCCCCTAAGCGGATGTATCCGGGTCCAACAAAGTATT
>JBHLQC010000086.1:0-6590 GCA_048885185.1 Candidatus Odinarchaeota archaeon
TTGCCAAATAAGTAATTTCCATTCCTAAGCGAAAATCAGTACACGTGATTAATCGGATTTTGCCATTTGTTTTCGAATTGATTGTAAGAGTTCGATGACCTCTGTTTCTGATACATCGTACCAGTTCTCATATGCGTCTGCAACAGCAAACACGTATCCCGAACCGATATGGGGACAAATTAGGTCGTCTACCTCATCACGTATCAGTGATACCGCACTTGCTGAAGCTGTTGGAACAGCTACTATGATTTTGCGAGGAGTTAGATTTCTTACAGACTGAATAGCTGCTAGCATGGTATATCCTGAAGCTAACCCATCATCCACCAACACGACAATTTTTCCTTCAGGCGAATAGCGTCCAACTAGCCCCCCATATCCTTGTTTACGATTATCGATTTGAGCTCGTGTACGCTCGACGACTGAATCAATTTGTTCTTGGTTCAATCCAATCCGGGCAACCAAGGGCTTGTTTAAGATAATCGTACCCAGTGATGTGATTGCACCGAATCCCGCTTCGGGATTGTAGGGAATCTGTAGTTTACGAACAATAAGTAGGTCTAACTTAGCTCCAAAGGCTTTGGAAATAGGAGCTGCAACTGCAAGCCCTCCATTAGGAATGGCCAGAACCAGTGGCGTGTCTTCAAGTTTTCGCATTTGAAGTTCTTTTGCAAGCACGCGACCTGCTTCTTCACGATCTACATACGATGCAGTCATAGAAAGACACCAAACCAAGTAAGCTTTCTATGCGAGTATAAGGCGTTATTAGATAAATAGGCTAGAGAAATCGATGAAATGTTATCTTTACAGAGCTTTTTTGAAGGACAATGACATTTGATGAATCAGTATATACTCTGATTATTTACGGAGTGCGAAGATATTGGAAGTTCGTAAAGTAATGCGATTGGGCATGAGCTCGCTGGTTGTATCAGTTCCTAAAGAATGGGCTGACAAATATGCACTCGATAGTGAAAGCCGCCTGGTTCTTATACCCCAATCTGATGGTAGCATAGCCCTCTATCCTCAAACTATCCCTCGAGAAAAACCTCGAACTATTGCGCTGAAAACAAAACCGGATGATCCTCCAGGACTCTTGGAGCGCCAAATGGTTGCAGCATATCTAACTGATTTTGATGAAATCCACATTCAATCTGAGGGCGTTATTTCCTCCGAACAACGTGAACGACTCCGTAATTATCTTCGCCTATTGACAGGATATCAGATAATGGAATCAAGTTCGAGCCATTTACTCATCTTGAATGTGGCTAGCGTTTCAGAAATGGATGTTGAACGTGCCCTGTTCCGGGCTCATACAATCTGTGTCTCAATGTTGAAAGATTCTTTGAAAGCTCTGCAGAATCGGGATGCCAATATGGCTCGTACCGTCATAGGGCTTGAAGAGGATGTTAACCAATTTTACTATCTTGTCAACAAACAGCTCCGTCGAGCAATTCTTGACCCAAACATTATGAGTCGTATCAATATCACAGCTATCGATGCACTGAATTATTCAATGGTTCTCCATGCGATTCATAATGCGTCAGAAGCTTCCAAAGCCATTGCAAACGCTGTCCTCACTTTGGGTGATCATGATTGCCCCAAGGATATTCTCAAGCTGACTTTGCGGAATGGTCAATTTGCAACTCGGCTTTTCGAAGATGCTATGAAAGCCTTTCTCACCCGAGACGATAAACTGGCCAATGTGGTCATGACCCAAGGTGGTCAATGCCCGCCGATGCGACAACAAGCTGAGAGGCTCATGGAACGCCACCTTGTCACTATTTGTGAAGACATGCTTCCCAACCTAACACCTGAATCCTGTGCATTGTTTGGTCCACGACAAGTTGCCCTCATTGTGCTTGAACAGGTCTTCCAAAGTAACAGCGCCATTGCCATCGCAGCGTCAACTATCTCTGAAAGGGCTATTTGGCGATCACTTGAAACTCAGCAGCCTCCTGAAAAGGCTGACATCTCAAAGCCAAAGAGGGAGCGAAAAGCAAAAGCTAAATCGAAAAGTAAGAAAAAGAAGTAAGCTCCTACTGATTTTCTAACTTTTTTTAAATTTGACAACGAATGTTGCCTTTCTAATATGTCATTATATACTAGACTTTCTTTAATGATTAGAAATCTTGACATATGTCAAGCCTTTTCATCCGAAGTGTTAAAGACTTATATATATCGATTGTATATATGATATCGTAAGGTTGGTTTCAAAAATTAACAGAAACCAGCCTTTTGGTGACGATAAAAATGAGTGAAGGATTACGAAAGGTCGTGGGGCTCATCCCCAAGGACCAACGGGAACCTGTCTCAACGGCACTCCTTGACCTGTTACTCAAAACAAAGGCCGCGAAAAACGTTCCAGCCCGGGAAGCTAAAATGGTTCTCCATCTGATGATGCGAGATCTCCTTGCCACCGACATGGGCTTGGAAACTCTCTTCACCTGTTCTCTGCGTGCAGAACCAGTGAAGACCCTTGATGTCATTGGTGATGTCCTCGGTGGCGTTATGGCTGCAGAAGAAGTTGTCAAGGCTCTGTCCACGATTACCGTGGCCCAATAGACAGGTGTTCGTCCACGAGTGCCTGTGTAGGAGTTTCATCCCATCGGCGGGTCCACAACCTTACGGACCCGCTGGTGAGTTCTTTTTTTTCTCTTTTTCATCCCATAATCTTTTAGGGATGGTTTCGTGTATGTAGCCCAGAACTACACCAAAGGTGTACGTGCGATGCAACTTATTGAAATCTTATTCGTATACGTAATCCCCTTCCTTATTTTCTGGATTGCTGGGTCACTCGTTCTCTGGGTTGCAGGAAGGATTGTATCCGGACCAGAAAATGCAAAGTTCACAGATGCCCTCTGGATTTCGTTACTTGGCGCTATTCTTGACCTAGCACTAGGTTGGGTCTTCGATAACTTTGTTATACCAGCGATTCCACCCATGGGACCAATCGTAGATCTTATTGTATCACTGTTACCACTCATCATCATCCTGATTATCTACATTTGGCTTATCATGCGCTTCTTTGATACTGGAGTTCTTGGGGCTTTAGCCGTCGGAATACTCTATGTCATCTTCATTATCATCATCGGAATTATTATGGCCATCCTTGCAGTGACAGTCCTCTTACTACTATTGCCCTTCTTACCATGGCCCTGATCCTTAGTGGGGGTGAGCTTGACCCACAAGCCCCCCTTCACCCTTTCTTTTTTCAATCTTTCACTTTGTGACCCGTCTCGAATAGCTATTTAAATGTCAATCCTTGTGAAATAGCAGGGTTGTTCTTTGATCAGGTTAGGCACCGCTGGTTGGAAATACGAAGACTGGGTAGGTAGCTTCTATCCCTCAAAGAAGCATCAGTTCGTCTACTTCAGTAAGATATTCAACACAGCCGAAATCAATTCGACCTTTTACAATTTTCCTAGTCGGAAGGTTGTGGCAGCCTGGTCACGAGCACCGGATGATTTCATCTTTACCGCAAAGGTTCCTCAAGAGGTCACTCATAAACTTCGATTGGATGTGTCAAAAGGAGCAGATCATCGAATGCAGGATTACCTGCAGCTGATGGCTCCTCTTCGTGATGCTCATCGGTTGGGACCGCTTCTTATTCAGCTGCCGCCTTCCTTTGATTTTGAACAGGTGGATGTCCTTGACGCCTTTTTACAGACGCTTCCTAGTGAGTGGGAGTTTGTGGTGGAATTTCGACATCTATCATGGATGCAAGATGAGACCTTTGATTTACTTCGACGATATCAGGTCGCGTATTGTATCGTCGATGAACCGCTGTTACCTTCCCGTGTTGAAGTGACAGCCCCATTTTCCTATATTCGTTGGCATGGCCATGGAAAGAAGCTCTGGTACTATTATTTGTATAACCATGAGGAGTTAGAAGCGTGGGTGCCTAAGGTTCAGGAGATTGTCAAACAAACGCCTAAAGATGTCTATGGGTATTTTAACAATCACTGGCATGGATTTGCGGCGAGGAATTGTGTGGAAATGATGGAATTACTCGGTATGCCGCATCGCATGCCAAAACATGTCCGGGACCGAGTGAATCGGGTGACAGATCAACGTATTCAAGGTAAGAAGAGTGAACAGACATCATTGAGTCAATTTTCCGATAAATAGACCTCTTCTTTCATTAGTATTCAGGTGATTTTGGCGTGGACAACACGATGAGTTTCAGATATTTGTATACAATGAAGTTCAGCAGTAAAGAGCAGAAGAGTATGCTAAACGCAAGCAGGATATAGTCCCAAAGCAGGGGGTGTGCACCAAAAGCAATTTGGAGGTACCAGAACAGAGCAAGAATTACGAAGGCGAAAATGAGGGTAAGAATGTGCATGAAATAGCCCATAAAATGGGTTCGTCGTTGCATCCTAAAGTAGACTGGAATGATGAGGAGAAATGCATAGAGAATTCCAAGGCTTGCTACCCAGAGGAGATTTTGAGTAAAAGCAAAAGCGAAGATAACGATAACTATGATTAACAGTATGAATGTTACAAGGATTGTTGATTGTGTCCAAAATCGCTGTTGTGACGAGGTTTCATTTTCAGTCATGGTCAGTGACCGCGTTGTTAGAAGATTAAAGCGTTATCATTGCCGACTATTCTTTGGGGAGTTGAGGGGAAAAGCGAACTATACTAAAAGCGGTGAAGAGGAGACCCCCAAGCATTAGCATTCGTCCCATGGTGATGATTTCACAGACAGGAATGGCCTTAGAATCGAGGATTCCACCAACTAATATAAACACTAATCCGGTAAAAACGAGAGCCAACAGTACTCGGTCAGCGCCAGTCTTGAATTGCCCATAGAAGTAATCGAGGGTAATTCCAATGTAGAATGTTAATGGAAGTGCTGCACTTAGAATGACGATGAGATCTGGTCTGAGATCCCAGATTCGAGCGGAGCAGACTAATTCAGCAGATACGGGATTGGTTACCAAGAGGACATCGGTCACAACGATAAGCCAGGGAATGAGAAGAACAATGAGGAACCATTTCCTAGTGTTAATCCAATCGGGATAAACAACGAGAAGACTCCACAAGCCCATTAACGTTATTCCTGATATGAAAAAGATCCAAAACCCTTGCCAATATGGAAACCACGAAGCTGCAGGAGAGAATTGAGGAAAAAACGCTGCGCGGAGATTCCAGATGATATGAGCCCCAGCAAAGGACAGTAAAGCCAGGCCGAAGGCTAGCGGCTTATAGCGCTGTTGGCCAGTATATCTTGATGCCCGCATTAGATAGAAGAGACCGAATATTAAAGTGGCAACGATAAACGTAAGACCAATGCCAAAGGAAATGATGTTTTCAAGAAGATATTGAATCATGAGAATTCCTCGGATTCAGAAGTTTCGGTGCTTATAATATAAAACCTTCACTCATCCGAGTAAAAAAGAAAAACGTGCCGTAAACCTGTTTACATGCTTACATGTGAATCTACTGAAGGACTGTGCCGGCTATTTTATGATCAGGTTCATGAGTCGGTATGAGAACCAGAGCATGAAGAATCCCGCTGCCATAAGACCCCTCACGGCAATGACTGCCATGTCTAAGGCCGTTGTAGGATCGATATAACGTAAGCCTACATCCAGAGTGATTGTGACGAATATGAGTATCAGACCAATCCAGAAAATCAGGTCTTTCATGAAGACTTTCGAACCGAGAGATCGGCGTTGATTCATATAGAGGAAGTAGAGACCGATGGGGATGATGCAGACATAGATGGCAAGATCGATACCTGATGCAATAAGCATCCCTAGTCCATAGGGATTCGCAGGATTCGCAGCTAAGTCCTCTACAAAACCATGCCAGATTATGATCGGGTCTCCTGTGGTGAATGTTGAGGTAAATGCATAATAGGTAAACACAATTGTCCCCACGAAAAATAGGAGTCTAAGCCATGCTCGACGTCCTGCAAGGAGGTCGGGTTTTGTCATTCGGAGAAACCAGAAGACACCGAAAAAGGCACCAAATCCAATATACAGAGCCCATTGGAGAGTAAAAGGTTGTATAACTAGCAATAGGGAGTCGGGAGCAACCAGGATTGTTCGGAGTCCCCATACAAGGTATGCGAGTGCCCAAAACCAAAGAGTCAAGACACCGTAGAATAGGAATGTTCGATCACCACGACCACGAATTGCCTCGATGAATAATTGTAGTCCGAAAATGAACGCGAATATGAAAATCGCAAAGCTAACGCCTGCGGCTAATTGAACAGACAGGTTAATACCTCCAGTGAAGCAGAACTGCATGTAAGGAGTTATAAAAATCTGCCTCTTGCGACGAGAAATCCCGTCGAGCGTTGGTAACCTTTCCTTTTTTATTCGGAGACAGAATAAGGGTAAGCTATTCTTTGAAGCGGAGGAAACATTATGACTTCCAAGTTACGGTTCGCTGTTGAATTCGTACCTCAAGAAGCCTACTGGCAAACAACCGCTCTTGGCATTCTTGCGGAGAAATATGGCTTTGATTTCTGTTGGATTACTGATCATTTCAACAATCGTTCAGTGTATGTTGTTTTGAGTTTGCTTGCCAACTACACGGATGAAATCATGTTGGGTCCCGGTGTGACCAACCCCTATTTG
>JBHLQC010000087.1:0-6544 GCA_048885185.1 Candidatus Odinarchaeota archaeon
GTGGCGGGCCCTCCGCGATTTGAACGCGGGATCTACAGGTCCGGAACCTGTCGCCCTATCCATACTAGGCCAAGGGCCCCTGCAACGGTGATGTTGAGACTGATTCCAAAGTACTATTTATAGAGGTTTTGGAGCGATTTCAGTGCGAAGATTCATTTACGATAGAGATTTAATCCCACTGAACAGGATGATAACGCGGTGTTGCATGAATGCGTGGTGACCGAGTTCAACGAATGATGACGCGTGAAGAAATTAATGGTATTCTCCTATTTGACCCTTTCAATATTCGGTACCTTACAGGATACAAACCCACATATGTTGCTGGGAGTTCCGTTGCGGTTTTAGCACCAGATAAAGAACCTTTGTTAATCGTTCCCCACGAAGAACATGAATTGGCAAAAACAAATTCGTGGTTTCGAAACGTTTTGAGCTATTCTCCCCAAAAAAAGGAGGAGATACACTCGCCGTTCTTAGGTTGTATCCATGATGCTATTAATCAACATAATCTTCAAGCCGTCGATATTGGCATAGAGTTAGATTTCGTTTCTGCACGACGTTTTGAAGATTTGAAACGTCTGCTTCCTGATGCCGGATTCAAGAATATCACTGTGCCTATGAACGAATTGCGAATGGTGAAAGACGATATTGAAATTGAAAAAATCCAGTCCGCGGTTCAAATTGCAGAAAATGGTCTGCTTGCAGCGCTTGAATTTATCCAACCAGGGATTTCTGAAATTGAGGTCGCAGCTGAAGTTGAACGAACATTACGTCGGGCAGGGGCAACCAACACTGGCTATCCAACTGTCATTGCTTCAGGCAATCGCGCTACCAATCCCTTTGTTCCAGCAAGTCGAAGAGAAATTGGAGCTGGTGAACTAGTCGTAATTTCCATTTCTGCAAGTAACGATGATTATTGTTCTAAGATTACCCGAACGATTGTGACTGGTAAACCAAGTAAGAAACAACAAGGCCTGTTCAAATGCGCCTTTGATGCTATTTCTGCTGCGCGAAGCCAACTGAATCCTGAAACACTGGTTCGGGACATAGCGCTCAGCATCCGGCGGATAGCAGAGGATAAGGGGTATTTAGAAGTCTTAAGTCAACAAATGGGTACTGGTGTTGGACTTCAACCCCATGAGCCTCCTACTGTTTCAACTTCCAATGAATCCCCTTTACTCCCAGGAATGGTTTTTACCATAGAGGCTGGTTTTTTTGATCCTAACATTGGTGGTGTTCATCTCGGGGACATGGTTTTGTGCCAAAAAGATGGAGTCTATACAACCCTCAACCAAATTTCACTTGACCTCATTTAGTTTCCCTACTAATTTTATTTCAAAGGATGCTTTCAAACCTTTTGGAACGAGAAAAGATTTTAACACCTCCTCTCGTATTGTCTTCTAGACTCCCAGGGTAGCAAGGCGTCTTTTCCATAAGGTTGAGGCTAATGTCTTTTGAAAAAGAGCTCCGAAACCACAAGAAGACAATCGAAAACCTTCTCAACGATTGTCACAAGACACTGGAGCAGCCTCCCAATGTCATCGCACAAAACAAATTGATTGTGATCACCTCAATTCTTGAGAAGGCTCTTATGGTCACTGATGAAGCGATACGTTCAGCATCTTTGCAACCTAGCGAAGTCGAAGCCATCCTTGACCGATTCACAGAAGACTCGAACCAATATGGAACAAATCCTGCCCTCGACGAAATCGATGCGATGCGTCGCGAAATTGAGAACCTTCAACGTGCGGAGGATATCATGAACGCTATACGGAAACGTCGTGATTTATCCCATCGCCTTGTTGGTCATGACCAAAGGCTGACAAAGATTTTTGACAAGTGGATTCGAACGCTTGAAACCTATAAAATCAACCAAGATATCAGTGACAAGCATCGGGAAAACCTCCTCACTGATGTCAATTCGATTCGTATCCTTCTTCTAGGCAAACGGTAATTTTCATCAAGGCTACTACTTTTCTGCGCCCTATCATATTGTGAAGCAAAGTCTTTAAAGGCAATTTTTACACCCTACAAAAGACATCACAAGTTGGGCCCGTGGCCTAGACTGGATAGGGCACCAGATTGCGGATCTGGGGATCCGGGGTTCAAATCCCTGCGGGCCCGCCACTATTTTACTTACAGATACAAACCAGCTCTTCTTGAGGAGTTGACAGAAATCGGCAACCATTCTTCGTGACAACAATATCTTCCTCAAGGCTAACTTGACCAAAATTCTTCGTGGTTACATAGAGTTCAAGTGTGAACACGTTTCCTTCCTCAACAATACCCTTAGGACTTGATCCATATCTGTCCCAAAGAGGACCCAACAACGTACCCCCGTCATGGGCTTCTTGTCCGACTTGGTGACCAAGGGCATGTTTGTACTCTTCGTAACCTCGTTGTTGAACAAAGGTTCGCGTGATTTCATCAACTTCATATCCTTTAACACCTGGCTTAACAAACTCTGCTGCTTTTTGGATTGCATCCCGCACGGTTTCAAACCCGTGTTTGACTTCTTCAGGAATCTCTGACGGTGATCCGAAGAAAAACATACGTTGAAGATCAGAACAGTAGCCCTGATGTCTGATACCAAAATCGAAATGGAGTAGATGTCCCGCCTTCGTTCTATTCTTAGTTGGTCCTGCATGGCCGAATTGCTTGTTCGGACCCGCATCAACCGCTGGATTATGGTCTACTCCCCAAGCAAATGAGACTCCATATTCCTTCATTCGTTGATGAAAGAAGTGGTAGATCTCCAGTTCTGTTTGGTTAACTTCCACAAATTGACTTGCTTCTTTGTAGATTTTTTCTGTGATTTCCACGGCTTTTGTAATCCGTTTTAACTCTTCTGAGGTCTTCCTTCCTCTTAGTCGAGTGATTATGGGTTCTGCACTTACAAATCGCTCTGAATATTTGGTTCCTTCAAGGTATTCATTGAGCAGGTTATACATACCATATGATAGACCATCGGATGAGACATCATCACGACTATAGTTTAATCCGATATGCTGGGGATTCAGGCGGTCAAGTGTATTTCTCAATGCATCCCGGATGCTTTCCGTGTAAGGAATAACTTCATCAAACACATTCAAGGGTTCAACGCCTGAAGCATCAAGGTTCCCTACAATGGCGATACGGTCTCCCCGTTTCGTATAGATTAACGCGGATTGCCATACTAAATCGCCTTCTAAAATAAGAGAGAGTACTGGATCCGCCATTTGTTTGGTTTCGCGAACCCATATCATCCAAGCATCCAGATCAAGTTCTTTGAGAATTGTATTGGCTTGCTGGTTTTTTTCTTGGACAAGACTTGGACACATAATTTGTTCACCCATTGAATGCAAGGTTTGTTATAGAAACCTTTTATTCCTATTGAAACGAGGTTTGGCAGAGTACCAAGATGTATTTAGAAGGTTGGCACTCGCCTTGCCTAAGTATTTAATTATCGACTCAAAAGGTGTTGAAAAACCACTTGACTTGGATGATTTGGATAGCCATGCTGCTATTAAGGGGGACTTTCGCACCTTCATCGAAACAGAAGAGCTAGGGCGTGCCGCCAAGGGTGAGCCACCGCATATTCAAATTATGCGACAACTGGAGCTAATCGACTATGAACCCGCTTCTGATGTCGGGCATTTCCGGTTTTATCCTAAGGGTGCATTAGTGAAAGAATTGCTTGAAGACTATGTAACCTCAATCGCTGTCGATCTCATCGGAGCAATGCGTATTGAGACACCCCTCATATATCGGTTAAGTCAAAAAGACATTGCAGAACAAGCCGCAAAATTCCTTGAAAAGGACTATCGAATCAAACTGAGCAAGGATAAAGAACTCATCCTCCGGTTTGCTGGTGACTTCGGGCTCTTTTCGATCATGAAAAATGCACAGATGTCCCACCGTCAATTACCTGTTCGGGTCTTCGAGTTATCTCCCTCTTTTCGATTAGAAAAACGTGGAGAGACTGTGGGTCTCCGACGACTTCGGGCATTCACGATGCCAGATATTCATTGCTTCTGTGCAGACTATGAACAGGGGAAAGAAGAATTCGCCAGGATTACCAGACACTATGACCGTCTTATCGATGGACTTGGTATTCAGTACCTACTCGTATTCCGTGTTGTCGAAGAGTATTATGAACAGACGAAGGATCTCCTTGGTGGATTAGCCAAGGATCTCAAGAAACCCATTCTCATTGAATTGCTTCCTGAGATGAGTCACTATTGGAATGTGAAAAACGAGTTTCAATTTGTTGATGCGGTTGAAGGTTCAGGACAACTTAGTACTGTGCAGTTGGATGTAAGCGACGCTGAACGATACGGCATTACTTACGTAAATGAAGCTGGAGAAGAAGTGGGCTGTATCATTGTGCATACAAGTATAAGCAGTTTAGAGCGGCTTATCTACGGTCTATTAGAAAGTGCTGCAAAACGTCGACTACAGGGACAACTTCCTATGTTACCACTCTGGCTATCACCAGTACAAGCAATCATCATCCCAGTCGCTGATCGACATGTGAAACATGCCACCAAAATTACCGACGAACTTCGGGTGAATAATGTACGGGCGATAGTCGATGATCGTGGAAAAACGGTAGGTTGGAAGGTCCGAAACGCTGGGAAACAATGGATCCCGTTTGTAGTAGTTATTGGAGATAAAGAACTCGAGTCAGACACTTTTCCAGTTACTATTCGCGAACAGTCAACGAAGAAAAAGGCAAAGACCGAATCGATGAACCCCAATGGTCTAATAAAAATCATCCACCAAGCTAGTGAAGGAAAGCCATTCAGTCAACTGTCGTTACCTAAGAATATTTCAATGTGGCCAATTTTCATTTAGAGCGGTTTTTCCGACGTAGTTTCGCAATGAAGAATCCTTCAGTGTCGTCGGTATGCGGGAAAAGTCGTTGACATGATGTCATCCCCTCAAATGCTTCTGAACCCAAAAAGGGTTCTGTGAGGACAAGTTCAAAATCTGAATTTGATGCCAGAAAATCACGAATCAGGTGTTCATTTTCTTCAAGAGACACAGAACAAGTTGAATAGACAGCAAATCCGCCTGGAACTAGTTTCTGAACGCCCTTTCGGAGTAAACTAGCTTGGACTTTCTGGAGCCGTCGTATCTTGTTAGGTGTCATTGTCCATTTAACCTCAGGGCGTGTTTGAATTACACCTGTGTTACTGCATGGGGGATCGATTAGAACCGAGTCTACCTGAAATCCCTCTCGGAATGGAAGTTGAAAACTGTTAGAAAAAATGATATGAGTATTTTGTACGCCTAACCGGCTGAGATTTCGTTCTAGCTCTTGGACGCGGGGGAGTATATTATCAATCGCGAAGATGTTGCCTTGATTATTCATTAATTGGGCTAAATGCGATGTTTTGCTGCCCGGCGCTGCGCACAGGTCTAGTACGAGATCGTGTGGTTGTGGATTTAGAACACGTGAAACTATCGCGCTCGCGAGGCTTTGTAAATAGATTAGGTGCTGTTGATAGGTAGTAGTTTGGACTACAGGTTGATTTCCATGTTCAAGTTTAAAGACTTCAGATAGTTTGGGCGTAGGAGTACACCGGAACCGCTCTTTCTCCAAGCTAGCGATGGCTTCTTCGGAATTATTCTTCAAAGTATTTACTCGAATATACACTGATGGATTTTGAAGGCTTGTTGAAAGGAACGCTTTGGCTTCTTCGGGTCCGAGTAGTCGTTCAATAGATTTGAGAAGCCATTGGGGTACGCAATATTCGTATTCTCGGGTGTCTTGTTCTATGGAGGATTTTAGGATGTCTTCTAGGTTAATCTGCTGAACCTTCCGAAGTACAGCATTACAAAATCCTGCTAGTCGTTTGTTCCGGCGCCGTTTAATAATCGAGACGGCCTCGTTGGTAACAAGGGCAGGAACTTCTTCCCTGTACAGAATAAGGTAGGCTGCTACACGCAAAGTGTTACGCGATAGTGGATCTAACTCTGTAATGGTTGATTTTTCAAGAACTTGGTTTAGCACAAAATCGATAGTATTCAATCGTCGCATAGTTTCAAAAACAAGGCTGTGGATTGCGGTTTGGATTTGCCATTGACGAATTTTCCACGTTTTTACCAGTTGTCCCATGGCAGTTCGAAGTGAGTACTGGTTTTCTTCCCAAAGGGATAGAACCTCCGCTGCTGCCTCTTCTCGGCTTATTTCCTTCTGATGGGACTCCTGGGTCACTTTCCTGATTCTCCGCGCGTTGTCTGGCAAATGATGGATTACGAAACTATTGAAGTTTTGGTATCCACTGCTCCGCAAAAGACTAAAGAAATAGATCACATGTCATGGGTACAATCATTAACGAGGTTGGGCTGAAATGGGTACATTGCGGGCTGTTATAGCAAACCTGGAAAAATTAGCACCACCAACATTTGTACCCGATGGTGACGCTAACGGTGTTATTCTTGGTGTGAGTGATGTGGCAAAACAAAAACGAGTACGCCTCTCAACAGTGGCAGTATGCGTTGACATCACTATTCCAGTTGTCATTCAATGCGGTGAACAGGGAGCAAGTCTTCTTATCGC
>JBHLQC010000088.1:0-6487 GCA_048885185.1 Candidatus Odinarchaeota archaeon
AGTATTCTCATCGAACTGATAAACAACTGTCGCGTCTCATACCGAGAACTCTCTCAAAAATTCAGTATCTCTTACAACGCCATAAAAAAACGGATCAAAAAACTTGAAAAACTTGGTATCATCTATCGATATCAAGTAAGACTATCATTAGCAATGACAGGAGCAAATCTTCTTTTCGGCCTCCTCCTCACGGATGGTTCCCAAGACGAAGAAGAGTTTGTAAATCAAATCGGTGAACATCCCCAAATCGTCGCTGCAGCCTCCTATACTGGTGGACATTATGCCCTTATCGCTGAATATCGAAACTCGTGGGAACTTCTAGAGTTGACCTCGTTCCTCCGAAGTTTCAAATGCGTCAACAATATTGAAACCCATCAAATCCTGCGCCCACGAGGGTCCACGATGACCCTATCCAAGCTCCATATTCGTGTCCTTAATCCCCTAATTGATGATCCACGAATGTCTATAGCTGATATCGCTAAAACAACTGGATTACCTGCTCGAAGGATTCGAAAAGTTATCAATGAGCTAGTTGATAGAAAAGTGGTGCAATTCACTATCCTCCACGAAAGTGCTGAAGCATATGGAATTCCGTTTTTAATCCGAATCACTTGGGATGAAAAGCTGGTTGATTATCAGAGGCTTATCAACTGGCTTAACGAGAAATTCCCTCTTTCTCTGTTGGAGACGTACATATCAGCGGATTCAGCGATTTTAATCTGTTTTTTCGCAGGGGAGAATTTGAACGAAGTCGATGCAATCTCACGTATGACACGGCGATATGAACCTGTTCAAACAGTGAAGGTTCTTATCGCTAAACACCACAAATACTTTCCTGGCATAAGAGACCATGTCTTAAATAGCCTGATCAAAGAAGCCGAACTGTGATGCTAAGGAATCACCGAATTTGACTAATCTATTCAGGCGTTATTATTAGGAAATGTAATCTGCTTTATAAACTAAAGTTGATGTTTTTTGTGCTATTATTGCGGAGCTATAAAAAGCCGCTAACCTGTTTCTTTTATTGAGGTTAAAGGCTTCTTGACTGTAGAATATTCAAAAAGTAGTTCCACTGCAGTAAAACATGCTGATGTTGTACGCTGCCCAGATTGTAGTTCACATGATATTGTGCATGATCCAACACGTGGTGAACTCATCTGTACTGGTTGTGGGATGGTTCTCTCCGAGGCAATGATTGATCCTCGAGCCGGAGTTCGTGCCTTTACACCTGAGGAAAAAGCAGAAAGGAGCATTCATGGACTTCCCCTTTCTCAAATGCTCCCCGATTTTGGATTGTCAACCAAGGTTTCTACACGAATGAATGGAAATGGCATCTCACCAGAACGAGCAGGGCGCCTTGAACGCATTATGCGATGGAACTCTCGTTCAACCTGGCGCCGAAGGAATTTCACAATTGCCTTTACGGAAATTCGTCGCTTGTCTGAGAAATTGAGTATCCCTGGTCATATTCGTGAGACTGCAGCCATCTACTACCGGAAAGCCTACAAACATGACCTTTTACGAGGTCATAGTATCAAAGCCATGGTAGCTGCATGCGTCTTTGCGTCAGCCAAGACCTGTGGATTTCCCTTAACCTTGGATAGTATCCTGAAGACCTCAGGTGAAGAAGACCGCGTGATAAAGCGGTGTTATGTGTTACTTTTTAAAACGCTTAATCTCAAACCCAAGCAAGTGAATTTGACTGCAATTGTCCCGAGATTTGCTAATGCACTTGGGCTATCTGCTCCAGTTGAACAACGGGCATTGGAAATGCTCGGGGCAGCTTCAGAAAAACTCCAATTATCTGGAAAAGATCCTAAAGGCTATGTTGCAGCTGCTATCTACCTTGCTGCTAAGCAACTTGGTGAAACCCGCTCACAACAAGCCGTTGCCACTGAACTTGGAATTACTGAAGTCACTCTCCGATCACGACAACGTGAAATCGCCAAGGTCATAGAGTTTAATTAGAACTCGATTTTTGAAGGTTAGTCACACGTCCGAGTTGTGCTCCAGCAAGTCTTTAAACACCCAGGGGTTTTGCTATCCAGTAACTAGATTCACCCCTTGAATGTTGGCTAAGCTTCTCACTGTGGTTAACTACATGGTATCCACATCCTTGGATTCACTGTTTCGACCGAAGTCCATAGCAGTCATTGGAGCCTCGGATAAATCGAACCGAATTGGATTTCAAGTGATGAGAAGCCTGCAAATGGGGAAATTTCTAGGAACTATTTATCCCGTAAATCCTCGGTTAAAAACTGTTCTCGGTCTTTCTGCGTATCCCTCGATTGATGTTGTACCCGGGGACATCGATTTAGCAATCATTGTGTTACGCAAAGACCGGGTGTTAGATGCGATTGAGGCTAGTGGTCGAAAAGGAGTCAAATCGCTGATTGTGATGAGTTCAGGGTTTAGTGAGCTAGGTGATCATGCGGCTGAAGGCGAACTTATCAAACTAGTTCAAAAACATGATATGCGGATGTTGGGTCCAAACTGTGCTGGCTATGCTTCCACCTGGGAAAATATCTATGCAAGCTTTGAAAATCGCCTACACCGGGGACATCTAGCATTCATAACTCAAAGTGGCGCCATGTCAGCGGTGGTTCTTGCTTTGGCAAGAGCTGTTGGATTAGGAATAAGTATATTCGCTAGCTACGGAAACGCAGCAGATATTGGGCCAGATGAACTGCTCCAATATTTGCAATCTCACAAACCCACGCACATTATCGGTGGCTATCTAGAAGGCATTACGAATGCCCGCCAATTTCTTTCTGTTGCACAACACATTACACCACACAAACCTCTCGTCGTGCTTAAACCTGGTGACACAATGGAAGCCTCTCGTGCAATCCGTACGCATACCGGAGCGATGGCAGGAGACCAGGCAATCTATACTGGTGCATTTCGGCAAGCAGGAATTCTCCAAGCGTCAAACCTTGACGAATTTATTGATGCCTGTCACGTGCTAGTTACCCAACCTTTACCAACTGGGAAACGGGTCGGGATAATAACAAACGCTGGAGGACCTGGTGTACTCGCAGTCGATGCATGTGCTCAAGTAGGTCTTGATGTTAGTCCCTTTCCCACAAATCTGGTGAAGACGTTCAAAGCTTTCTTACCCTCATTCTGTCCTATGGGAAACCCGGTTGATGTTGGACCGGAAGGAACTCCTGAGATCTACCAACAAGTTACAGAAGTTCTTCTCATGCATTCTGATATTGATATGGTGCTAGTGTTAAACGTTCCTACCGCCTTTTCCTCAATTTCAGCGATTTCAAAAGCTATCGGTGAAGCGAAGAAGGCGAATCCTCAAAAACCGCTTATCACCTGCTGGTTAGCTGGTGACATTGTTGAAGAGGGGCTACCAATTCTAGCTCAGCGTGAAATCCCCAACTTTCCTTCGCCCGAACGAGCTGCCAAAGCTCTCCACTTTCTAAGTCAACGGGCCGAATGGCTCCGTTCGCGCTAGCTTTCACTTATTCTCTAGCTTGCCCATAAGACTAAAAACCTGAATCGCTGTCGAAAAACCTGGAGTATGCTGAATCTTGCGAATCGCTGTATTAGATCCACGAGCCTGCAACCCTGCTAAATGTACAAAGGAATGTCAACGGTTCTGTCCACCCCAACGAATGGGTGATGAAGTGGTGATCTTTGATAAAAACGTCAAAGATAGTCAGCCCCGTGTAGTTGAACTCCTATGTACCGGCTGTGGCATCTGTACACGGAAATGTCCCTTTAGAGCACTCCGTATTATTAACCTAGCAGACGAATTGGATACGGACACGTCCCACCGATACGGACCAAATAGCTTCAAACTCTTCCGCCTCCCCATCCCAGCACCAGGCGCTGTTACTGGCCTTGTGGGTGCAAATGGAACAGGAAAATCGACGGCATTAAAAATTCTAGCCACCCAGCTACTACCGAATCTTGGGAATTTCGACGATCCTCCTGACTGGGCGGAAATCATTCGCCATTATCGTGGTTCAGGATTGCAACCCTATTTCGAACAAGCTTCTCAGGGGGATCTGACAGTTGCCTACAAACCTCAAAATGTTACAGCAATTCCTGAAGCTTATCAAGGGTCGGTTCAACAGCTTCTTGAATCTACAGGCGATAGTGGAAAAATTACAGAACTTGCCGAACAACTGGAACTCCAAAGTATTTTACAGCGTGATGTCTCGGTGCTCAGTGGCGGTGAACTCCAACGTGTCGCAATCGCCGCAGTTATGGTTCGCGATGTGGATGTGTATCTAATAGATGAACCCACCTCATATCTTGATGTTTATCAACGCGTTAGGACAGCTCGAGTGATTCGTTCACTTGCCCGAGAAGGGAAAATGGTCATCAGCGTTGTTCACGACTTAGCTGTCGCTGACTATATCTCTGATTATGTTTGTATCTTCTATGGCACTCCCGGGGTGTATGGAATTGTGTCTAACCCCCATGGCGTTCGAGAGGGAATCAATATCTACTTGAATGGATATCTTCCCGACAGCAATGTCCGATTTCGGAATGAAGAAATTCGATTTGAAACTCGTCCACCAACACCTGAATTTTGGACATCGGTTGAACTCCTCCTCGAATATGAAGCAATGGTCAAGCGTTTCGAAGATTTTACACTTCAAGTCATGCCTGGTCAAGTGCATCAAGGTGAAGTAGTTGGTGTTCTTGGACCCAATGGGATTGGGAAAACCACCTTTGTACGACTTCTCGCTCAGGATTTAGAACCAGATGAGGGAAACCTCCCTGAAACCGACATCAAAGTTAGTTACAAACCACAATATCTTAGTTCTGAAAGCACTGAAACAGTTATTGAATTACTTCAAGGGGCCGGAGGTGCAACAGTACTCACAAGTTTATTCAAATCCGAAGTCCTTAGACCTCTCTCGCTTGACACATTAGAAGATCGTATAATCAGCGAATTAAGTGGTGGTGAACTGCAACGGGTAGCTATCGCCGCTTGTCTCGCCCGTCCAGCTGATCTTTATCTCCTTGATGAGCCATCAGCCTTCCTCGATATCGAGCAACGCTTAGCCGCAGCCAATGTTATTCGTTCCATAGTTCACGGTCAGGGTAAGGCGGCCTTCGTCGTCGAACACGATATGGTTGCCCTCTCAGCATTCGCAGATACAATTTCGGTGTTTTCAGGAATGCCTGGAAATGAAGGGTTATGCCAGGCTCCCATCGATCTTCGAAATGGCATGAATATCTTTCTCAGCGCTATGGGTGTCACCTTCCGCCGCGACCACGCAACAGGACGCCCCAGAGTGAACAAAGAAGATAGCCGCTTGGATCGTGAACAAAAACAACGGGGCGAATACTACTACATCGGCACTGAGACTGAATAGGTATTCTTAGCCAATCTATTTGAAGTAAATTTTCGGATGCTAGTTTTTCACCAATGGACCTAGGGGTCCTTGATGGTTGACTAAGACATTTACAACATTCCGATCCTTTGCTACATTTAATGAATGTGCTACAGGTTCACACTTGGTTCGAAGCAGGTGGGCACTCGGTGTTGGTAACGTAAACTCAGGAAGAGTTTCATGGTGACCCATGCCTTTTGCTATGACCAAGTCTACTTCTTTAAAATGGTTCAAAAATTCCTTCGAACACCACTGTGGCAATACACCCACGGCTCCCCCACCTGTTGAAATAATTTCAGCGATATCCATCAATCCAGCAACCTTCGCGTCAGTAAGCATTGCGTCATTCAGCACAGGAGCACCCTTAACAGCGACGATGACCCTGGATTCCATCTCGGTCAAGGTGTTAACGAGAAGCCGATCAAACACGACCTCGCCCGCATTATCTGTGAGATAAAGGATAGTATTTGCCTTTTGGGCTAACTGGTAAAGTGTTGGTATGTGATCGATAGCAAGCTCAGCTTCAGTTTGCGAAATCAGCTTCTTCAGTTCGTCCCAAGGAATTTCATGACCTGCCACTCCATATTCAATTACATTCCCAAGAGAAGCAGCCAAACATGCTCGTCGAAATCGTTGTTTGGGGTTCTTTACCTTGTCTACGAAGTGTTCGAGCGAGGGGACTAACTTCAATGCTATTTCATTGGATTCGTGTTTCCATGGAGCATACGGGTCGGAACAGCCAGTTATTCGTTGAATTGCTTGGTCCCGCAGCGTTCCGACATAGGCTGGGATTTTTTCCAGCCGACCGCCTTTTGTCAAGGAGTTGTTTAAGATACCAACCACTTCAGTAATCGCTGCTAATTGTAGTTCAAGATCCGTAGTTGCTAATTGTGCTTCTTGGAATCCTCGAGAAATGAGACAAGTTACACACCGCGATTGGATTTGCACTGATTTAATCCTCCAAGCTTAAGGTCTGTTTCTGCGAGAGATTGAGCTATAAGCCTTTTAGTTACGCTACACGAGAGCTATTCACCTAAAAGAATCGTGGCGGGCCCTCCGCGATTTGAACGCGGGATCTACAGGTCCGGAACCTGTCGCCCTATCCATACTAGGCCAAGGGC
>JBHLQC010000089.1:0-6477 GCA_048885185.1 Candidatus Odinarchaeota archaeon
TGATGAGTCCAAACTTCGTTTTCAGAATGTCCTCAGGAATTCCGGTTTGTTCTGAGATGTATGCTGCAGTGTGGTGATGCTTAGGCAGATATACACCGGTACTGACAAGCCCCATTTTCATAATTGATGTTGTCATCCTGAATCACCCTTAGAAGACGAAGTGGAGTGCTGGTTGCCTAGGGCACGGTTTTATCTTAAAAACGTGTTTAGGTTGCTATCAACAATTATTTCGAGGATTGGTTTTCAAATCGTTGTCGCGTTTGGGTTTCAGTAGTTGAGATATCTTTGCGTATGTTCCGGATGATTGGAATTGTGCCAATAGCACCGACAAAGAAAAAGAGGCAAATGATTGCGAGAGCTGGTGAATAGATTCCCCCAAAGTATACATCAGCGATTGTTGGTACAAGTTGTGTACCTATGGCAACTCCAATTACATGAGCTAACAAGGAGAGGGATAGGGCTGTGCTCCGGATTTCAGGTGGGTTAATGTCTCCAGTACTAACATAGATTAGTGGTGTGATACCCGCATCAAACAATGTTCCCACAAAGATGAGTATAAAAAAGATGAGAGTTGCAGGGTTGAAGAAGAGATCCCAGATTGATGCGGTGGGTGCAACGGTGAAGGGATAAAGGCTAGCAATAATCAGGATGGGTCCAGCAATTAGGCAGCAAAGAAGGATTAGGTAACTACGACCTCCTCTGTGTATCTTATAGAATCGATCACCTAACCGACCAAAGACTGCTGTACCTAATATTTGACTGGCAAGAGCGAGGGTCATGAAAAGTGTTGCAACGAAAATGCTCAGATTGTGATCTACATTGAGCCAGCGTACAGCCCATGCTCCAAAAGCGGCGGTGGGAATGATAGCTATGATCCCGACGAATATCAGCCAAATATTCGAATGTTTGCGCCACATGTACCGCAAGTCTTTCAGATTCAAAGTGTATGAGTAGACATGACCGGCTTCATGGAGATCGACTAAGCATTCTTCATGTTGACCTCGCGGGGGTTCACGGGTGAGAAACAGGAGTAGACCCGTGGCAAAAGCGAAGATGATGATAACAAGAAACGGTGTTTGCCATCCAAAGGTTTCTACGAGTAATCCTGCGATGATGAAACCCAGACCATAACCTGCACCCGATGCAGTGCCAAGAATCCCAATTGTAGTTGAGCGATACTGGGCTGGGACACAATCGATAGTCATGGAGAGAGAAAGAGGGCCTGCTGCACCAACCCCAATCGCGGCTAGACTGTAAAAGATGAGCAGCTGCCAATATGTGATGTGGGGGAGGAGAATGGGGATGAACCAAAAAATCCAGAAGAATGTACTGATAATTAGCAGTGTTCGTCGAGTCGATCGGTCTGCCATATATGCCCAGAGGATTGCGGTAAATCCTGAGATGAGAAGAAAAATTGTAACTATGAGAGCAATCCAAGCATCCGAAGGAACGCCTAATGCTGATACTAGGATGCCTGTCATTGGTGGAATGAGCCCGCTGGCTGCTGCGACCACTATTCCAAGGATGAACAGCATTCCGTAGGATAATCGATCTCGACTAACCCAGGGTCTAGCTTTAGGCATTTCGCTTGTGGTTTCCATGGTGTACCCTCAAACTTTACGGCATACCAATCTCTTGTGAATTTAATGTTTTTCTCTCCAATTAACTGAACCAATCACCTGCCCAGACAGAGGAGTTCTGATTTATGTGAAAAGGTCTTAAAGGGAAGAACAGAAAGCCAGCTCCTCTCAAAATAGCGAAAATGGATGGATCATAGTGGACCAAAAAAACACAACTTTGCTCATCACAGGCGCTTCTCATGGTTTGGTTCACTTGTTAATGCTAGCACTTCCTTTTATCACTGCTAAACTTTTACTAATCACACCCGTACCTCCTGGGACAGAAGGGCTCGTTGTGATATTGCTGAATACTCCTGCCTATTTCATATTCGGCTTTGGTGCCCTTCCAGCTGGAGTGATGAGCGACCGGGTAGGCCCTCGTTTGACAATTGCACTCGGATTACTCCTTTCCATCTGTTCCGGAATTGCCCTCTTTTTCCTCTGGCCATTCGGAATTGGGATGATTGCCCTACTCTTCGCAGTTTATGCCTTTGGGGCAGGACTCTATCATCCTGCTGGGACCGCTTGGGTTTCAAATACTTTTGAAAAGGAGCGGGGGAAAGCTTTGGGGCGTCATGGTATTGGTGGCAGTCTCGGACAACTGGCAGCGCCTCTCATCTCTGCATTTATTCTGAGTACCGTGTTCTGGCCGGTTATCTTTCTCTTTTTAGCTGGGGTTGGATTTGTACTCGCCTTTGTCTTACTTCGGGTGCATATGGAACCACATACAGTTCAAGTTGAACCTGAAAAAGATTCGAAATCGTCAAAAGGCTTTTTCAGTCGAATGACACCGGTCGTCATGATAATTGTTACACTGGTTTTCGCTGGAAGAGGAATGCTTTATCGGGGAGCAGTTACCGCTCTTCCAATTTACATCACTGATGAGATTGGAGCACTACTATTGCTAGCAGGATTCCTTGGTACTCTTGTCTATGTGGGAGGGATTTTTGGTCAGGAATTGGGTGGACGACTCACTGATAATTTTGGCTGGAAAAGTACACTCGTCTACATGTCCTTGCTAACTAGTATCTCCCTGTTACTCCTCTCCATTCCATACACGCCAACACTGTTCAATGATGCTCTGCTTATCTTTGCCATCTTACTTCTTGGATTTTCCTTTTTCTCCGCTCAAGCGGCAAGTAACACGATGATTGCTGACCTTTCAAATCCCCAAAGCCGGGGTCTAGTATTTGGTTGGAGCTTCTTTGCACGGTTTGGACTTGGCGCATTTGGCATAATCATAATTGGTCTGAGCCAGGTCTACCTTGGAAGTTGGATTTACGGCTTCTATGCCATGGCCCTGCTAGGGATACTCTCAGCTGTTCTTGTTCCCCTTATTCATCAACGAAAAACAAGAGAGAGATAAAGTTCAACGCATCCGAAATTTTTTAGCCATGAATTCTTTTGATAAACATAGGAGACAAAATATGGTTGAACCCGTAATGGGAAATGGTATTCCAATTATTGCAACCCAGTTAGTGCGTAATTTCGGTGAGACCGTTGCAGTGAACCATCTTTCTTTTGAAGTTCACGCAGGTGAAATATACGGGCTCCTTGGACCCAATGGCGCTGGAAAAACCACCACCGTGAGAATGGTGAGTGGGTTGCTTTCTCCTACAGTAGGTCAGGTGAAGGTGTTTGGCTTTGATCCTATGACCCAACCTATTGAGGTGAAAAAACGGATTGGACTTGTTCCTGAGGATCACATTCTTTATGATTCGTTAACTCCTCGAGAGTTCTTCGATTTTGTTGCCTCAGTACGTCGATTAAATCAATCTGAAGTTGAAAATCGAATGCTCTCTCTCATTGATGCCTTTGAGTTCGCTGAATATTATGATAAACCCATTGCCACTTTAAGTCATGGCAACCGACAAAAGGCAAGTATCATATCAGCACTAATTCATGATCCTCCTTTACTTGTCTTAGATGAACCCTTTAGCGGCTTAGATGCGCGAACCGTCCGCGTTCTAAAAGATATTCTAAATATCCATCTCGAAAATGGTGGCGGTATTTTATTTAGTAGCCACATTCTCGAAGTGGCTGAAAGCCTCTGTGATCGTATTGGTATCATTGATGAGGGAAGAATGGTCGCTGAAGGAACGGTGAATGAACTCCGAAAAATGGTTAAATCACATGGTTCTTTGGAGGAGATTTTCCTCCGAGCTGTCCAACAAGACGAAGAAGTCGCTGAAACGGTAAAAGCCCTACGTCGAGCACTGGCGAGGAATAATAATCTCTAAAATCCTGGGTGGTCGACAAGGCGTGGATGAGATTTCAGAACTGAAACATGAAATAGGTTGGGGCGAAGCCTGGAGAATTGCAGGTAAGATTGCCTTTGAAGTTCAGTTTAGATCAGCGATGTCGATGAGTCAAGGGGCGGTGACTCAAACCATAGAAAAGCAAATTGAAAAAGCCAGAAGTAACGCCCGGTTCAACAAGCTCACTATTACTGTATTCATCAGTATGCTTGCAGCTGTGTTTGGATTCACAGTCTGGGCAACCGTTACTGGGCTCTTTGGCACACTCGTCGAATATCGTTGGGTTACGGTCGCCTTCACTGTTTCAATATTTAGCCTGTTGGGCTTCGCTTTCCTTGTGTTTTGGGGAATCATGGTATCTACCTCGTTTATATCAACCAACGCTGCTACAATTGGACAATATTTGCCAGTTTCCCAATCTGATACTGGTAAGCTTGCATTACTTGCCTACATTCGCTTGTTTGACGCACAATTATTTACTGTTATACTAGCCTTTCCCATCGCATATGGGATAGCAACGCAGTCCGTACTAGGAACCCTAGCTTGTTTTGGAGTGTTCCTCATCAGTGTTGGACTCGCCATCGCAGTAATGCTAATTCTAGCCCTTTATTTCCATACGCGGATTCAGAGTTCTGGAGGATCACGGCTCAACTCAATAATCCGGATATTATTCATCTTCTTATGGGTAATTGCCATCTTTGGTTTCTCCCTCT
Source organism: Candidatus Odinarchaeota archaeon (assembly GCA_048885185.1). Classification (GTDB taxonomy): domain Archaea; phylum Asgardarchaeota; class Hermodarchaeia; order Hermodarchaeales; family Hermodarchaeaceae; genus Hermodarchaeum. The sequence goes on from JBHLQC010000089.1 coordinate 4,591, forward strand.
CTTTTCAAATCATTAACATGATTATTCCTCTGCTAGAAAGTTTAGCCATTATCTTAGCACCATTCTGGTCTATCCTATTCTTTGGTTATCCCTTTGCATTGGGCACCTTTGTAGTTCTAGCTACAGGGATTCCTGGTACACCACTGTTATGGCTGGATTTTCCAATGGTTCTCTTTTATGGTTTCTTAGCCATTTGGGGTGTTCGCTGGGCTAGAAAGTTTCTTGTGCAAATTGGTACAGGAGGAATCGTTCAAACTGGTCCCAGTATTATCCGACCTGCCTCAGTTAAGGTCACTGGGCTAAGCAAGGCACTATTCCGAAAAGATCTGCGTATTGCCACACGGACACCTGGGCAAGCAGTCATGTTCTTTCTTCCTATAGTAACGATGGTTCCAATCTTTATGCAATTCATTTGGTATGGGGATGTCATCAGTTTGACACAAGTTGTCATCTCTATGGCTATTCCTACAATCATGCTTGGTTTCTTCTCCATCTTCTTCCTTAGTATCGAAGCACGAGGTATGTCTTACACCTTGACGCTCCCCTTGAAAACCAAGGATATCCTCAAATCTAAAACACTACTGATTACCATCATGAGTATAACCATTCCCATCTTTGGGATTGTTATTTCTTTTTTCAAACCGTTCAATAATCCTGTTTCCTATTTTCTTGCCCTTTCCCAGATAGGCGTTGTTTATGTTACTGCGTACCTTTCTCTTATCATCTTCACGCGAATTATTGGTGGAGGACGATTAACCGGATTTCAAATCGGGCAGCATATAACACAAACGATGTTGGTGGGTATGATTACGTTTTTCCTCGCAATTATTCCCATCGGCTTGTTTGGAACCACCTATCTCTTTACGCGAACCCTAACTGAATCTATTCCACTAGCTTCTATTGTTGGTCTATCGAGTCTTTGGGCTGGAATCCTCCTCCTCTATTTCATAACAAAATTTTTTGAAAAGAAACTTCTCAAAGACTAATTTTAATTTTCGAAATCATTAGCAGAGGCTTCGCAGAAGATGGGTGGTTATTTTCGGAGCTTCTTAGACACGGAAATAAGGCGATCAACAGTTTTACGAAGTGTTTTCAACCCAGTTTCATCTGCCTTTGCTCCGGCAGCTTTCTTATCCTTTGACCAAATGGTGGCCCCAAGATTAGCTCCAAAAGCTCCACCCCCAATTGAAAAAATGAGATTAATAGTGTAGAAATCATGAATAGAGCGTAGTGTCGGTTCTTGACCGCCAACGCGATCACCACCTATTGCTGCTGCAGCACCGATTTTTCCTTCAAGCACCTTTGGGTTCTTAGCCACCATTGCACGTGTTCGATCCAAGAGGGTTTTCAGTTGTCCACTAATGTTGCCTTGATACACTGGACTTCCAAGAATGTAAGCATCAGCCCATTCCATAAGCTCGTAAACTTCCTCCATATCATCCTTGAAGACACAGCCTTCGCGGGTTCGGATGCAATGGTCACAATGAATGCAAAAGTTAAGCTTCTTACCCATAACGGAGAAGAACCTGGTGTCTGCGTTATATTTCTCCTTTGCATGTCGCAGGGCTTCTTGAATCACAAATTCTGTAGCCGCTTTTCGTGGGCTTCCTGATATTCCCAATACGCGGAGAGGTCTATTACTCATGAAATCTACCAACCTATACCTAGTTGTTCTGATTTTTCTACCTTATCGATTCTCAACTCTCAAGGAATTGGTTCTTTAGGACAAGAAGCAATGAAAATAAGCACTTATACTCAATGGAATCTTTAGTGATTGATTATGACAGTGAAGTTTGCTTGGGCAATAACTGGCGCCGGAGATTATATGCCTGATGCTGTTCAAGTGATGAAAGAAATCGTTACTGAACACGATGTCAAAGTGCTAAT
>JBHLQC010000090.1:0-6437 GCA_048885185.1 Candidatus Odinarchaeota archaeon
CACGACACTTTGAACTCTTGGTGGATACGAATATCCATCCAGTTACCCATAATGAGGGAAATGTGACGGTTCGTCACTCCCAACCAACCGCTGTTGCCATACCATGTCGGATCAACGGGAATCCAGTTGTCCTTAATCCACACCACGCTCCATGCATGTCGTTCCCACTTTTTACCACTATATGCAAATCCCGCCTCTAATCTTGCGGGAATACCTTTCGCCCGACAAACGGCAGTAAATAATGCGGCAAATTCTGTGCAATCCCCGACGTGATTTTCAATCGCAAAAGCAGCTCCTCGCTCATACTTCTGAGGGGAGTATCGAATTGTGTTTGTGACCGCACGCATTGCAGCTTTCACGAATGGGATGGGATTTGGGTTCTTCTTGGAAATGTCACGAGCTAGATCTTTGATTAGGTGATGATGAGATTCAATGAAATTTTCTGGTTTGGTGTATCCATCGAGATTAGAGGGTACTGAGGGCTTTCTAGTAGACTGAGGGAGTCTGTAATGGATGGAACGATTCCGGACTAACGCAGTGTAACCACAGGTGAATGTTTCCTTTCCTGCTAAACGATCGCAGGTCAAATCCAACCAATGATTTCCCTTCAAATCTGTGGCCTGACGACCCGAAGCAGGAGTTGGTGTCAGATTAATGAGTTCTTGGCGAGGCGGGAGTGGTGGCGGAAAGGCAACAAACACACGGATCCCGAAGAGTGGGTTGTCTGAGGTATTTCGAATCTTGGTTGTGTAGGTAACTCGGTGAGTAAGAATTGTGGAGGAAGCTTTCATTGTTCCTGACCTTGCGTTTCTTCGTCAGTTTCATCTTGGGGTTCATCATCGTCAAGGATAATCACTCGACCACCCGGTGAATGGGACTGATTCCGTCGTACATCTTCTAAGATTACTACCGTTGAACGAGATTCAGGTGGTACAACTTCTGGTTCTTCTCGTGGACCGAGGAACCGTGTGAAATGGGGTGGGTGAGATTCCACCCCCCGAACTATGGTTCCAGGACAAATTCCCTGCCCGGTTTCAAGAAACAATGATCGACAGTTGGGACACATGTAACTACCACAAGTTGTACAAATCCACCATTCACGGCGGGCTTCATCCAGTGAAACTTGGTTTGCGCAGGCTATGCACTTCATATGCGATGCGCCATGCACACTCACTCCTCTTTCTCCTCCGAACGAGTGTCTTTGCGAACACGGTGCACGTTGACTGCAAAGTGTGGTGAAAAATTCGGTGGGCGTTCTTCTTCAAAGGGAATATCTCGTTCATTCAATACAACAATACGATTTGATGACGGTTCCTCATCTTTTTCCATTTCTTCCTTCTCTTCTTCTTTTTCAGGTGGACGGTCCGACATTACGTAAAGTCACCTAAGTATCGTCATTTGAAGATGCATCATCTAAAATCCGTACTGTCCCAGACCTCTGTTCTTTCACATCCAAAATGCGAGGTGGTCGTCGACCGGTTTGAACAGGTTCAGATTCTGCATCGAGAATTCGCACACGTCCTTTCAATGGGGTCGTAATAACGCTAGTCTGATGACGGTCTTCCCAGAGACGGTCCAGAGTATTGACGATATTCTCTGTATCTTGCTCATACCAAGCCATAGCTGCAGCATTCAGACCTCGGTCCGATTGGAATTGAGATGGCGGTTCCACGCGGTCTGGCTTCAACAATACAAAGAAAGGCAGGTCCTCTAAAATGCGGTCTAATTCCCCGCGAACTGAATAGCAAGCATGTCCCGTACCACTCGCTGACAGCCGGGGATGAAAGAGTGGTAATTCTGCTGCAGGTCGAATTGTACCAATATTTTGGGGATACTCCCGGGGAAGATCGAACACAAACCGATGTTCATACCGTATGGCCCTTGTACTCGTCAACGAGTCAGGCTCCCGCACATATCCAGGGAGGTTTCGCATAATAAACCGAACTCGTTTGTATGCACCATCCCGATATCGGCTGATAATGGCTACTGTGAAATCTGCATTAGACCATGTGGTGTCCTCCCGAATTGGTGGGTCTGGTTGCCAACCCCTTCGACCATACAGATTGCTCATTGTATCAAAGAACGTGTGAATCTGAGTTTCGACTCGAGCGTTGAACAACTCCGTTGAGAATACTGGACGCGACATGGTAAGCTTCCCTCACTCCTTTGATTAGTAGGGAGTAAGACTTCTCTGTTTAGGGCAGGACCCCTACTTCTGGTACGACATCTAAGAGGAAGAACTCATCATCAGTTATTTTGGGTTCCAATTCCCCAAAGGTGGCACCGGGGCTTAATCGGGTGGGTTCTGGGGCTTTTCGAATTAGAACGAATTCTGGGCGCTGATCTCCAATCTTTGCTTTCGCCCAATCATCAACACTCACGCCTTCATCCCGAGCTTGGGTCACAAGAGTACGAATTACTTCTTCAACTCGGGTTTCTTCATCAATACCAATTCGAAATTCCTTCTGGCGTGGCTCAACGTCCACAATGATTGAGCGCCAAAAACCTTCATCATTGCTCATGACAAATCACCTATCTGGGGAGGAGCGTAGCACACACTTTAAGTTTTCTCGATGCTAACTCGTCTTCTCGTCCTTGTTTAATCAAGGCTGGAAATATGTCGGGGCAAAAAAGGAGAGAAGTGGCGCCTTGTCCTCCGATTAAGTGAAAGTTTAAGAGTCATGGTCTAGTGTGAGTTAGTGAATAACGTCACCGAATGAAAAACGCGTGGGAGATAGGTAGACGTATGACCACTAGGCAAGAGCTATCGCCTTCAATTCCACCATTGGCATTTCGTAGCATTCGCCTAGTGAATTTTGTCATTCACCGCGATACAACCGTTCGATTAGATGCCTCCCCCATTGTTTTAATAACAGGTTCCAATGGAAGTGGAAAAACCCTCATTCTCGATGCCTTGCTCTATGCCATTGGAGTAGAATCACGACGGGTACAGCGTCAACGGAACGCTGCCTTTATTGGGCGTTTTGAAAAATATGCCGAAGTTACCCTGGAACTGAATAATTATCAATTAAATAGTCGACGAATACTCACAAGTCCTGATTCTACATTGGCGAAACTTCTTGACCGGGACATTGTATCGATTCGTCTCCGAATTCATCCCAGTAACCGAATTTCTTACTGGCTTAATGGACAACGATCACTTAATGGGTCTCAAATCACGCGAACCGATATTCGGAAACTCTTTCAAGCTGCAGGACTATTTGGGGATTCCCCACTAGCAATCACCGAAGCTGAAACCCTCGACCATTTTGCCTCCCAATCACCAAAACGAAAATTTGAGACGCTACTCAATGAAACAGGTTTGCGGATTTGGATGGAAAAACTTGAGGAAGCACGACTCCTAGTCCTTCAAGCCAAAGCAAATGTAAAGCCCTTGGAGTATCGAATTCGACACGAGGAACAACGATTACAGCTTTTGAAAACTGCTTATGAAGCGTTTCTACAAAAACAACAATTGCAAGAGCGACTGCAGGTTCTCGATAACGAGGCCGCCTGGGCAGAAGTAGCCTATCGAGAAGAATTAGCCAATCAGCTCCAAACACAAATATCAAATCAGGAGACGCTTTTAGCCACAGAAAATGCGAATCTAGCTAAACTTGATGACCGACGAGCTGAACATATCTCCAAATATGAACAGGTACGCGAAAAGAAAGAAAAGCTGCAAGGAAAACTGGAGTCAATTCGGGATCAACAGATGCAGGCCAGAGGGCGTCACCAAGGACTTGAAAATGAATTAACCGCAGTCAATGCCCAGATCCAACGCTATTCAAAATCTAAGCGACCACGGTCCAAGAAAACCAAAGAATCCGTGTTACAACAAGAGCTAACTACCTTTGCCAATGAACGTGACCAGCTAGATGAACAACTAGCTAATCTTCGACAAGATATTACGGCAACCGAGGAAGAACTGTTCACCCAACCACAACGTTATCCCCACTATGAAGAAACCATCCTACGTGCTTGCCAGCGGTTCCGAGAAGGACTTGATCAACGCGCGCTCTCCGATTCTGTCATTGGTCCCATTTTCACACTTATTGGTATGAAACCAGAATATGCTCACTACGAAACCGCAGTAAAACTGGCAATAGGTCGATACAATTATGCCTTCATTGCTCTGAACCGTGAAGCCTTCGGCGAGGCAAAAACACTTTTTGACCAACTTTGGCCTCAGGAAAAACCAAACCTAGTGGTTGCTCGAACCAATCCAACAACTGCAATCACCCGTGATAGACCCAAGGTGTTTCCGCCGGTGTTTGGATGGGCAGCTGATCTAATAGAAGGCGACACCTATGCAGTGAGTTTTCTCAGTCGCATCGTCAACACTGCTGTCGCAGAAGAGTCTGCAGATCCTAACTCTCTAGTTGATGCCACACAACAACTCAATGGCAACATCATCACTAGTGAAGGATCCAGTTTTTACCTCCGCATCGGAGCCTTTGCCCGTCCACCTCGCCCCGTAACCATCAACTTAGGTACCCCACTACGCGAGTTGGGATTAGCCCAGGACACCGCAAAAATCCGCCAACTCCTTCGAGAACTCCGCGAAGAAGAAGCACGATTAATGCGAGATCGGATGCGGGCCAACTCGGAAATCAGTCAACTCCGAGTGCAACTCCAAGATCTACGACATGGACAAACTGCTACACTCACTGATGTGGAGAAAACCACACTAGTATCGGATTTAGAACTCCGTGCCGCTGAATTACAACAGCAAATATTGGAACTGGATAATCAAAGTGATGCTTGGGGTCAAGATTATCAAAACCTATCAGCTGAGCTTTCTCCACTCAATTCCCGGTTACAAAAGATTGAGGGGCAACTCCAAAATCTAGATACTCGTCGTACTCGTCGTTCGGCGATAATAGACCAAATCACCGAAGAACTCCGTCAGCGTGAAGATGAATTCAAACACATAATCGATCAAGCAAAAGAGTTCCGAAAAGCAGCAAAATCGTTGGGAGAACGACCTCAGGATGTCCGCACGCCTTCCGTTGTTCGAGACGAACAACTACAAATTCAAGCAATGATAACAACAATCACCGCAACAGCGAAAGATCGCACGGCTTTTGAAGAGCAAGAAAAAGTTGTGTCGCAACTCCATGATTATCTCAAAGAACGTCAGCTTCATCTTGAAAATCTCATGACCGATGTTGAGCGTCGTTTAACGGAATGGCGACATCAATTAGAACGAACAGTCGAAACACTCAATCTTCGAATGAATCAACTTCTCAGCCACTTCTTGAAACAAGTCAAACTCATAGTCCGATTTCCTGATGAACCAAGTCGAGCAGAATTGCACCTTCAACTCGCGATCAACCGAAAGGGCGATTGGCGTACCTATCAAGAAATGTCTGGTGGTGAGCGAGTACTTGCCACTCAAACCTTCATCCTTGCATTACATACACTCGCAAAGAGTCCCCTCCACGTCATTGACGAATTCACACAACGTCTAGATGAAGCCAGCCGGGCTGCTGTCCTGAGTATTGTGCAACGAACTCTAACCCTTAGCAGTGAAGACACACTCATCCCGCCACAGTTTCTCCTGATGGCTCCTTCAACAGTGGGACTCCAAATCCCCGAGACCATGCATCACATAGTGCTTCTGAAAGGGGAGGTGAAATCCTAATGCTATCAAATGAAACCTCCACCTACCTTCGTGCACTCCCTCGCCGGAAAGCTTGGTATGAAACCTTCCAGCATAATTACAAACGTAACCGATTAACGGCATTTGGGACGAAGCGAATTACCATCACGTTGTGGAATCTTACCAAGAAATATGAGGGGGCTTTGAAGCAAAAGGATATCATTCCTGTGAAAGAAGCTGAGATTGATCGGGAAGAAGTAGCCGATGCATATCGGGTCCTAGAAACTCCATGGGAACGGAATCTTGACGGTCGGTTTTACCATTCCCTCGCCACCATGCAACACCACCGTGATTCTTATTTAGCAGCACCTGAACTCGCCCCAGAAGAATGGGTACTCCACTTCGCAGAAGAAGTCAAACGGCGGGCTACACCTCTAATGTTTTTGGTGAACCGTGAGCGTTCGGTTCCCCCCTTCTCCCTTCCCGATACTGATGACCCTGTAACAATGTCAGAAGCACCCACTCGTGATGATCAACAAGCGATGAAGCTACATCAGGTTCCCTTTTCTGAGATTTCATTCGAATCACTTGATACACTGCGAAACACACTTCATAAACGGCTTCAAGGAAAGCGGTTCAAATACTCCGAATTATCCGATCATTTGACAAATTGGGAATTAGACCTACTTAGCCAGATGATTCGTGATAATTCAATTCCTGCACTCTTCGACAAAACTTCAATAAAATTTCTATCAACACACAAAGAACCCTCAGCCAATGCAACTTTTGCCGCAGTTGCCATTGAAGCGAAAAAATACGCGGAGGTGCGTCG
>JBHLQC010000091.1:0-6434 GCA_048885185.1 Candidatus Odinarchaeota archaeon
AACCAAAACCGCTGTGGAGGCAAAACCAAAAAGAACACGTCCCCGAAGGTTACCCTTGGAAACTCCTGTCAAGGGTGTTTTAATGAACTACCAACGAGGATCCGTTAGACAACGAAACCAGTACGGTTTGATTCAGATTCAAGGTGTTTCTTCGATTTCGACGGCTGCCTCCTATATCGGGCGATCTGTTATACTCCATTTCAATGAACGAACACAAAACCAAGGTCGAATCGTATCAGTACATGGAAAGAAGGGTGTGCTCCGAGTGCGATTTCGACGGAAGCTAGCTCCCGAGGCTTTGGCAAAAGAGGTTGTTGTCTTCTAAATTAGTGGAGATCCCACGAAAATCCCTCTCTTTCTAACAATTATCTCATTAAACAGAGCCAGTTCAGGCTAGAATAGCACTTTTTATCCTACTTTAGCTGTAAATCACATTAGATACAGATAATAATTAACCAGTATTCCTGTGTGGATATCAGATGAGAGATATCGTGGGTGCGTGAAATGATTAGGAATGAAAACAAGGTCAAACGAAAGGTTCAACTCAAACGTGTAAATATAAAACCACGAGTAGTAAAAGTGCCAAAGGAGATTTTAGAAAAGGTTGAGGAAATGGTGGCACAAAAGAAAGAACCGGACCTGTCTGCTGATCACCAAGCCATTCTTTTTATTTGTGGGCGTGGACATCAATCGTTTGTCAGCATTTTACAGGGAGTTAATAGCACCCGTATTCCAATTGGAAAACCTCCGCTTGATGAAAAAACGGTGCGTTCTTTACTCCAAGAGTTGGAAAAAGAAGGTTATCTTACAAAGGCGGAAATCCAAGACCAATCCACATGGATGTCAACTGAGAAAGCTAGAGCTTTAGAAACTTAGGCGGACAAGCCGTTTTTGGGTTGGTTAATCCGGGTAGCTTCTTTTGGAAAAGCTCAAAAACGGTTTTTTATTAAAATTCAGTAGCAATACGTTCGCCGTGTTCCGTCAAGAAATAGAAGGAATGATATACTCCTCGACGTTGTTCGACGAGCCCCGCTGAAAGCAGCCGTTTAAGATGATAGGCAGCTGTACTGGGGGGAATATCTAATGCCCGTGCGATATCGCGCAGGAATGTTCGTTGCCCATTAAGGGTTTGTAAAATTTGACGACGCGTACGATGACGCAACACTTTCTCAGTTAAGGGTGTCATTATTCTCAACCGTCCAGTTTTACCATCAACTCGGATAGCAATTTAATCTATCCACTTAAATATATACTTTGTGGCATAAATACGTACATGAATTAATTAACTATAGTCTTAACAATATAGACGATTAATGCAACCAAAAATACCTGCTTCATAAATCAATGAATTATATCCTTATGCAAACTCATAAGAAGATGTAGTCAGTCTTACTGTATCGTTACATCAAAAGTCTATGCTCGATGATAGCTAATGGTTGGGCGAGGCGTGTCAATAGACCGCGGTAAGGACTCATATGATTTAATCATGTCACTTCTTTCTCTAAGTGAGATTCAACGTCGGATACTCATTTCACTCGCTCACATCTACCCCAAGGCCGCATCCGGCAAACAACTCATTACACTCATTGGGTACAGTGGAAAAGCTAAGTCCTTATATCGAGGACCTCTTGAACGGCTTGAAATGGAAGAGCTGATCCTTGTTGATCGGTTAACTCCTCGCCTCCACTCAATACGTGTTAATCATCTTCATCCCTTAATCGGATACCTACTGGAACTCATTCAAGCCCATGGAAATGCCACCATGGAGTTATACACCCAAGCTCTGGAGGATGGAAAGTCCATTGACGAGGAGGAATGAGCAAGTCCTTACAGAGATCATACGCGAACAATATCTCCTTGAGTGGTTCTTCTTGGGGGTCTTGTGGACAGTGTGTGCTATCTGTGCTTACATACTCATTACGAACCTTCTTTGGTTACCTTCATTGGGTCCTCCATGGACTCCTCAACCGGATGTTCCTTGGTGGCAATGGCTTGCTCTTGCATTCACTCATCCATTCATTTGGCCTGCTGCAATTGCGACTCTAGTAGCCTTGATGTTAGCATTTACTGTGACATTATATTTTGCTGCATGGATGCCTTCGCCTGTTGATTCTATCCTTCGACTTGAGCTCAATCGAATCGGACCTACAACGAAATTACGATTACGGCGACAGTACGTGACAAAAATCAATACTAAGGGTCTTCTCCTAACTAGAGTTCTGTCAAGAACCACCACCTCAGGAGAGTATGGCCTAGTCATATTACGGGCAACATTTCCTGATGCTTCACCTGAACAATTAGAATCAATATCCCAACGAAATTTCCTTTCCAGGGATAAAATGTCAATTGCTACTGTATCTTCTGTTGACGAACTTCACTTCAAGGTCACTCAACTTGCTCGTGCCTTTGCAGAATTCTAATTTCTTCTACTCTTAAATTACCGCACAAGAGTAGTTACTGTTCCAATGCAGCGAGTATTCGCTTCTCGAGTGACTACTCGGTCCCCTACACGAAGCATTTCCGGACCCTTCTTGAACATCATGCGAACTCGTGCCACATCTCCAACAACGAGATATTCTTTGTCATAGATTTCTTCAAAGATTATGGGCTGTTGAATTGTTGAACTGTGAAATACTGGTTCATAGCCTGGTCGGATTCGAGTGGGGTGTCTGGTAACAATGATAGTTGCATCGAATGCTTGAACCGCTTTAGTGTCAGCGTCTTCGTCGCTAATGATTTGCCCGCGACGTACTTTTTCTGGATCGATGCGCTTAATATCAAACCCAAACACATCCCCGGCTTTGACTCGTTCAACTCGCTTTTTGAAAACTTCAATGGATCCAATTCGACCCCGCATAAATCGCCCCTCTTTATCGGGACCACAAAGAACTCTTTGACCTGGTTTGAAGATGCCTTCTTGAACAGTTCCTGTAAGTACTACGTTTGTGCCTCGAATTCCTCGGTATACCTTATCAATATAAGCCAAAGCAGGTTTTTCCACGCGCTCGTCAGATATCCTGGTGGGTAGACTAACAAGCGTGCTACGAAGCAGGTCAAGACCTTCACCTGTCACACAACTCACTTCAAATACAGGAACAATGACCCGATTACTAATTTCACGATGAATAATGGTAAGATCATCCTCCGACGTGATACGTAGGGGAACGTGTCCGATTTCCTTGATGGTTTCAAAAACAAGATTTCGCACATAATCTCGCTGATTTTCGTCACAATCATCAACTTTGTTAATTACAACCAGGAAAGGGAGTTCTTGATTAGATACCAATAGCAAATGTTCACGGGTGATATCATCTAGACGAAGGATACCACTGCGTTGTTCTTCGGCAAAGGCGAGTTTGTATTCATCCTGGCAGGGAACTAACACCATGCTATACTGGGCAGAAGCCCCAAGAACACTGCGTATCATGGTTTTTGCATATTCTTTGTGTCCTGGAGCATCAAAGATGGTAATAATACGGTTGGCCTGATCAAGAATCCTTGCACGTTTGGCCTTGTCTAATGGCGCTTGCATCGGTATGAATTCGCCTTGCTTATCTATTGCTGCAAATGTGACGTGCAGATCAGCAGTTTGACCTCGTCGAAGTTCTTGAGGATAGGTTAGAAGCACTGCTCTAGCTTGCCCACTTCCGTTGTCTAACTGACATTGAATGAACACACCAGCTAAGGTCGTTTTTCCACTGTTTACACGACCAACTAGGTTGACCCCTAGGGTTTCAGGAACTATTGGGGTGATTTCCCGAGCAAGCGTAAAACTGACGACCATGCCTTTATCCGTGTTATAGAATGTTTGTTCAAGGATTTCGATACTCGCTTCTTTACAGAGGAAATTGAGGGCTTCTTCACTGGTTTCGACTTCTTCTTGAGTAAGCCCATAGATTTCCCATTTCTTGCCGTGGATATCTTCTATCCCAACAACAAAACGTCCTTCACCTTCACTAGTTATCAACTTCAGTTGGGCAATTAATTTTCCTTTACGATCACCCTTCACATCACGTTCAGTTAGAACTCGTTTGAATTCGGTGTTTCGAGTTTCCCCACTGTCTAGAATTTGATTGAGGTTGAAATCTATTGGCACTCAGGTTCCACACACATTCAGTTTCTTACAACAACATAGAAAGTTTGTGTGAATATCAGCCTTTTGTTCTAGTATTTTTAGTTGGGAGTGGTAACAAACCTTGTTCGTCTAAGTATGTTATTATTGGTTCTAGAGATGGAAATACTGCAATTGCACCCTCTGCATGAAGTTCCTTTTCTGTCCGCACCTTTGATTGCCTCGCGATACATGGAATACGAAGTTTCTTTGCTGTCATGATATCAATCGTCGAATCACCGATAAAGATGGTTTGGCTGGGTGTTACTCCGAAGTGTTTGAGAATAAGCTCTAATCCTTCTGTCGAGGGTTTCATGTGTGGTACCTCATCTCGACTGACAAGGAGGTTGACGAGTGCATCCATTTCAAATTTCGTTAAAAGAAAATCTGCTACTTCTCGATTATCATTTGTAAGGATAGCAACGTTAACACCACGATTACGCAATTCCTGGAGTGTTTCCCTAGCACCACGTACTAGTTGGGCTTTTCTTGCCCCTTCCCACTCAATCTCAACGGCAACAGCATAGACTTTGTCTCGGAGCTCACTAATCTCAACCGGTGATTTGCCTTGGCTTTGTGCATATGCAAATGCACTTCGAAGAAGATCTTGAGTGCTGTTCATAGGAAGGACTTCGAGAGGAAATCCATTAGAAATGAGTAGATCCTGAATTGCCTGGCGCATAGCGTGAAAATCAATTTCTGCAGTCACGAGTGTTCCATCTAAGTCGAAAACGACAAGCTGAAGAATCATACTGCTTGCTCCGTTGATTCTCACATCGAGGGCAATTGATTCTAAAGGTCAGTGAAGCTTTTGACAGTTTTACTGTCCAAGCCCTTGACTACCGCTACTAGAAGGTCTATAGTTTTTTCAATGTCATCGAGGTTGAGGATTCCCACATGGCTGTGGATGTGTCGTGTTGGGACTCCAATCACTAGGCTTGGGCAACCTGCACGATCTATGTGAATGACACCTGCATCAGTTCCCCCGCCGTACATCTGACTGAGCTGATAGGGAATTTTCTCCTTCTTTGCAGTTTTCATCACGAAATCCAGTAAGGGTTGGTTGGGAATCATTGAACGATCCATTGTAGAGATTGCAGGGCCTTTACCCAGTTTTGCTGCCGCTTCTTCTGGTTTAATTCCAGGCATATCACCCGCAAGATCGACTTCTAAGGCAAACCCCACATCTGGTTCAATAATGTGTGCGGTTGTTCTCGCTCCACGAAGGCCAACTTCTTCTTGAACTGTAGCAGCACCAACCACAGTATTGGGGTGGCTGATTTTTTCTTCCTTTAATTTGTAGACGATTTCCATGGCAATGAATGCCCCAAGTCGATCGTCAAAGGCTTTTGCCGCTGCAAGTTTTCCATTTCGAATAAGTTGGAATGAGGAATCAGGGATTATCGGGTCACCAATCTGAATTCCCATTTCCTTGATATCGTCTTCTGATGAAGCACCTACATCAATGAACATATCTTTCAATTCAACAACTTTCTTTCGTTCCTCTGGTGAGAGGACATGTGGAGGCTTGGCTCCAAAAACTCCAAAGTGGCGGTCATTTTTTCGTGTTCGAATTATCACTTTCTGACCAAGAACGACTTGACTCCACCATCCACCAAGAGGGTTCACCTTGAGGAACCCTTCTTTAGTAATTCCTGAGACAATAAATCCTACTTCATCAACATGGCCGGCGAAGAGAATTCGAGGGCGTTCAGCTGATCCCTTCTTGATGAATTGTACGCTTCCCAATTTATCTATAGAAATTTCATCAGCTATTGGGCGCATTGTCTTTGTAACAATGGCGGCTGCCTCTCGTTCGAAGCCACTGGGACCAAATGAATCAACCAGAGTTTGCAGTAATTTAATTTGTCTTGAATCCATAATGTGGCACCTGCAACGAATTCCCCTGATTAGTTAGATAAGCTTTTTTCAGGCGCAGATACTTGGGTAATACTTGTTTTCCTATGATGAACAGGTTTTTTCAATATGAAATGCCTATTCGAGCGTAAAGGAGCGTTTAAGAAACAATGCCTGTGACAGTTGAAGAGCTTGCAAAGTTAATCGATCATACTCGTCTTAAACCAGAAACGAAACACGCAAAAATCAAAGAACTCTGTGAAGAAGCCCTAGCATACGAGTTCGCGTCAGTGTGTATTAACCCAGTCCATGTTGAATACGCTGCAGAACTCCTCAAGGGCTCTTCAGTTGATGTGTGTTGTGTGGTCGGATTTCCATTGGGTGCCACTATGAGTGAAGTCAAAGCCTTCGAAACCAAAGAATCCATCCGAAAGGGAGCAACCGAAGTTGATATGGTAATCAATGT
>JBHLQC010000092.1:0-6398 GCA_048885185.1 Candidatus Odinarchaeota archaeon
TAGCCATTTCTGGCGGGGTATCCTTGTGGAAACGCTGAGCGAGGAAGCAGAGGTTCAAGCTGCTCTGTTAAACTACCTCTTAATGGTGAAGGAATTCTACACGAACCTGTATACTCCAGACATAATAACAAAGATGGAGGCACTACTCCCCGTCGATGAGCTTCAGCAAAGCGCTGAACCCGTTGTTGTGTGTCTTGCACGAGCTGAGAAACTTTGGTTGAAAAAGCTATTTGGATGTCTAAACGCGATTGAGCGAATAATGACTACAATTGATCGGTGGCGCGACTGGTTCTTTAAACTCTTGAGAAACATGGACTTTGATGAAGAAAACCTACAGAAGCTTTCGAAAGGTCAAGAGACGATTTTAGACGAACTTCGAACACGAAGAATGGATGAAGGGTATATCCGGCTAGTAATCAATAATGCAACGACGGATTTCATGGAACTAATAACCGATACTAGGAAATTATTGGAAGAGCTCGTTGAGCTTGAAGATTTCATTACTAGCCTTAAAAGTTCGGAATTAGAATTAGTTGAACAACGACTCAATAAGATGAAAGAAGTCCAATACTTGGATTTACTCAATCAAATGCAACAACTTCTGGCAGCGACATATAATGCTCCTACCCAGGAGGATCTCTTGCGAAATCTTGCTGTCCTTTTAGATATGTTCAACGAGTGGCGCCGTATGTTGCAGATGGATGATCCGGCTCTTGATGATCCAAAGACCATGCGATTATTCATCAAAGAGATTCGTGCGAAGATTAGCTTAATGAGTGAACTCACACGGGCCTTTAAGGGGTTTGTTGATGCTCGTAGTCTTTCTGATTATTATGTCCGTCAGGCAGAGCTTTCGACCATTCGTATGATGTTATCCTATGGAGGGGATGCAGACCGATGGTGGGTCACTTATCTTGAGGCCAACCCTGAGGAAGTTGCAGGGTATATTCCAGAAAACCTTGACCCGCACCAATTACTCATCGGTGTTACGCATAGTTTAGCGTTGCTAGAAGATTTGGATCAACGTATGCTGCCACAAATGCCGAGTATCAAAACAACGGTGCATAGACTGGGCGAGTTCTTGCAGAGTCCGACAATTAGACTTTATGAGGAGATTACTGAACATCGATTGGGATTTTGGGATAAATATCAGCCAAAATGGAATAGCCTCCTTGTGAAATTAAGAGGTAGGCTTCATGCTCAAATCAAGAAGGCAGATCACTAGGTTGCCTTGTTAACAACTTGTTTGTTTCGTTTTATTGTGATTTCAATTCGGCTGCTGGGAAATTTTTTTATCCACTATTGAAGTGTGGAACTGATTATCCATAACAAAATGGGGAATCTAGATGAGTAATTCTGTGGAAGAAATTCAGCGGCCAAAGCTGAGTTTTGGGCTCATCTTGGTATCCAATGTTATCTGGATTTTTGGTCTGTTCTTGTACGTCAACTTTATTGGGCTCTTTATGCGGGATGTGTTAGGGGCGAATTCTGTCCAAGTTGGTTTCTGGTCAACGGTATTTTCCTTGAGTATGATGCTCTTTGTCGGGTTGGGTGGAACATTAACCGCAAAATTAGGCGCTAAACGAACGATGATTCTGGGTTGGATTGGTATTCTTCCTGCACCGATTATCTACATGTTTGCCCCCACATGGCAAATAGTGCTGATAGGCGCCTTTTTCGAAGGGCTGAGCGGGTTAGCTGGAGCACCGATCGGTCCTTATATATCCGCCTTGTCTCGGAGTTCTCGACGTGGTCAGGCGTTCACAATCTTATCTGCATCGACTGCTATCGGAGGAATACCAAGTCCGGTATTAGGAGGAATTATCATCCAGCTTTATGGGTATCCAATTTTGTTCTTCATTGTCGCCATTCTTTTTGCAGTCAGCTCGTTACTCATCATTCCCATATCGAATTTACGACAAGACAAAACTGATGAAACGGAGAAACGGAGCTGGGAGTTTTTTAAGAATCGTATCTTCATTTTTTCAACCCTTTTGTGGTTCACGATAAACACTTTGGTCTTTATTACCCAGATCTTTGTGCCCCTGTTTCTCTCTGACCGGTTTGGATTGAATGAAGCACAGATAGGAGCGCTAAGTACAATAACGAATGCATGTGGAGCTGTCATCGGTCCCTTATTGGGTTGGCTTGGAGATCGGTGGTCCTATACAGGTTCGTTAACATTTCCAATTGTAGGCACACTAGGATTTTATGGACTCCTACTTGTGATTCCTAATGCCGCGTTTCTCCCGTTTGTCTATGGGTTCCGCGGTCTCGTCTATGGGCTGAATTCACTCACAAATGCTATACTATCACATTACATTCCAAAGGTCCAACTCGCCGATTCATTATCCGCGTATTATCTTATTGGTAGAACCCTCACTCCCATTACGCCAATCATTGGGGGGATTGCCTTTGCGTATAATGCGTCATTACCATTGATGGTTTCATCGATGTTAATGCCCATTGCCTTCATTTTCTTGATACTAATCCATCGAGCTAGTACAAAGGTAAAGCGGATTGAAAGAGAAGAGGTTGAGGAAGTTCCGAGTATTGTCAGAGAGGAATTGCATCCTCCGGTCTAAATTTTTACACGTATTCTTCGAAAACATGTCCAGTTATAGCAACAGCTACCCGGTTTAAACCATATATCTGATAAAGGGAAGTTTCGATTTCTTTGGAAATGGTGAGGGCATCGTCAGAGTGTCCGTTTTCAGCCATCGCTTTGACGATTCTTAATTGTTCAACACTTCGGGCTTTTTTCCGTTCTAATTCGCGTGTTACGTCAAGGGCATCCTGATACCGTTCCGCCTTAGTGAGAACATGGGCAATTTCAGTAAGAGCCGCAATCCGTGACCCTTTAACTTCCAAGCGCATCGCAATCTGGAGAGCTTGTTTCATCTCGCCTAATTCCGCCAAACCGCGAGCCACTTCGATCAAAGCATCTGGTGGAACATCGTCATCCATTCGTTCTGTGACTTTTATCGCCTTTTTGATTTCTTGAGCTTCAACAAGTTCGCCAACAACTTTAGAGATTAGTATTGCCCGGGCATATCGATTATCGATGTTTCCGATTAGCGCTAATGCCATGGATTCTTTTCCTTCTTCAACAAGAGCACCAACAAGTGGAGCGAGGATAACAGTTTGATGGTCTTCGTTAGTTATTGTACTGAACAATTCGAGCGCTTTGGGAAGTTCGCGCATTCGAATCAGGGAAGCACACACTTCACCCAACGCCTCTGGTACCCAACCCTCATCTTCAATGTTATCAAGCAGGTTTAAAGAATCAGAAATTCGATTGTTTTTTGCTAGAGTGACGATAGCACTACTTAAGACTCGACCCGCTTTTTCCGTATCTCCCAGTTTTTCAGCTACTTGAACTGCCGCTGTTATTTGTCCTTTGATTGCAAGGGCTTCAGCAACAGCAGCTTGTGACTGTAAACGACGAGTTTTACTTTCAATTTTCTCAACGACTTCTAATGCATCATCAACCTTTTCCAAGGTGGCAAGTGATCTAGCGATCCCATCCAGAACATAATCGCGATCTTCTTCATCTTTTAAGCTCAAAGCTAGCTCGACAGCTTCCTTGTGAGTTTGACATTTCCCTAAGGCTTTACCGACTATTGTGAGTGCTCGCCAACGGGGGTTACCTGGATTCACACCCTTGGCTAGGACCAAAGCTTCATCACATAATTCCATCGACGCGTGAGCAGAACAAATATCGGCTTTGGCTAACTGCTGATCTTCTTCATTAAGATCTTGGGCCATCTTACTGGCATCGCGAAGAATTTGTCGGGCTTGACCCTCAGGAGTGTCGTCCTTCTTTTTCTTGTCCTTTTTCGATTTGGGTGCCTTCGATGCCTTTTCTTTTTCTTTTTTCGTATCTTTGGGTGACATCGAATCCCCCTAATCAAATCATCTTCGTACTTGCGAATATACAAAACAGTACATAATTTCCTTTATAGTATTTTGCCGATATTCAGAGGAACAAACATTCAATACAGGACATTGCAAAGTTACAGAGATATTTTCACGTCATCGTTAGTTCTGTGAACTAAAAGCCTACAAGAACTAGTATCACTCCCATGGTTCCAGACACGATAATTTCTGGTCTGGGTGTTTAACGACTAGCAGCTTGAATGTGTGATGGCGTTTTCTGGGCAGTTTTGCACACAAGCGCAGCATTCGACACATGCATCGATGTTGGGCGCCGTAGCCTTACCATCGACAATTTCAAAGACATCAGAGGGACACACATCCTTACAGACAGCAGCCCCTGAACATTTATCATAGTCGACTTCGAGGGTGAAATCCCCTTCTTCATTCTTCCATGTTTTTACGGTCATTATCTGGGAACACCCCTACCAGGATTAGTAGTGGTTCTTAATGACCTTCTTGGATGTCCTTAAAACTTTACCTTTTTTCTTACAAAGCATTTGTAATGTGTTTAGATACAACCGAACTG
Source organism: Candidatus Odinarchaeota archaeon (assembly GCA_048885185.1). Lineage (GTDB taxonomy): Archaea > Asgardarchaeota > Hermodarchaeia > Hermodarchaeales > Hermodarchaeaceae > Hermodarchaeum. The sequence continues at coordinate 4,466 of JBHLQC010000092.1, forward strand.
TTTGAGAACAATTAAACATTGCAGGGTCATAGAAACAACATCATCAGGATTGTCGGAGGAGAGCCAGTGCCCTTCCGGTCTTTGAAGCGATATAAGCGTCGTGATAAGGTGTTGAACAACTGAATTATCCTTTTTCACTCCAGCCCAATAAAGGCATTCTAATGCCCAGCTAAGATCGGTAGCGTCCCAGTCAGTATGTTGATTGAGAATGGCTAAGGCTGATTGCACAATTGGATCATTAAAACCTCTTGTTGGTGCAAGCACAGCAATAGCTAACCATGTGACTAGCAATGGTCCTTCAAATCGACCATCTTTTCGACGATACTTCAATAGGAAGGCGCTTGCTTTCTGAACTTCGGGGGATGAACCTTCACCAAGACGAGTCAAAGTATCTGCTATTGCTCCTGTGAGCCAGAGTTGCGTAACTAGTTGACCAGGTTGGTCCCAAAAGGGTGGATTGTAAGAAGCTAAGACAGGGTTCTCATCCCAATATCCTTGGGAATGTTGAATAGATTTAACGAATCCTATTGTTCGTTGACAGACTGGTTTCGTTCTTAGTTTCGTTTCAGCCATTATTTTCATCATCATTGATGTGGGACTCAGACAATACGGATTACCCAGTTTCCGTTGATAGGGAAAACCGCCTTCAGGGAGTTGGAGGTCCTGTAGGAACTTGACTATTTCACTAGTATCCTGACTTTCTTCTAAAATCAATGCAAGGCGAGCTTGCTGTTCCTTTGACCCTTTTCTTTTTACAATCCCGATGGCCTTGTTAAATGGCATACTATCTCATTTCTTTCACCGATAGCTCTTTAAAGTTGGGATGCTCTACGAAGCACCTCAATTGAACAATATCCTTGATGGCGATGACCCAACTTCGATATCAGAACCGCTCTGGTCAGGACATAACAATGGACCTTTCCGAGTCCCAAAAATCACTAGACCTCTCTGAGCTCGATATCATCACTATCGATTTATCCGCCCTTGAGCAGTGCCCTAAGCTTGAGGTCATAAATCTATACGCCAACCACCTATCCCAAATCGACCTCACACCACTCCAACACTGCACCAGCCTGCAAGAGCTTCATATCAGTGAAAACGAATTAACACAACTCGATCTCTCCCCACTTCAGAAATGTGTCAACCTTCAAATCTTGGGGCTACATCAAAACAAACTTGAAGCACTGAACCTTACTCCCTTGATGCATTGCACACAACTTCGACGCCTGGATTTGGCAAATAACGATTTAACATCAATAGACTTACGACCCTTATGGCACTGCACTCTATTACAAGAATTTGACTTTTCGGAAAACCAGATTAACAAAATTGACCTTACATCCTTGCATTATTGTACAGATCTCCAAGAAATCGATGTCTCAGGAAATGACCTCGATCAAATTGATCTCACACCTTTATGGAATTGTAAAAAGCTCCGAAGCTTGAACCTTCGCAGCAACCGTATCCAATCAATTGATTTACGTGCTTTGTATCATTGCCCAGAAATCACAGAACTGGATATCAGCAAAAACCGAATAGACCATATCGATTTAGCCCCGTTATGGCATTGTCGAGAGCTAGTTGTCATCTGGCTGGCAGAAAATAATCTCACCAAACTCAACTTGGTTCCCTTGTGGCATGCAACCAACCTGAAAGCCTTGAATATCACTCAAAATAATTTATCGCGTCTAGACATCTCTCCCATTTTGAAAGGGCAAGAAGATTTCAAATTCTTCGTCGATAAGGACGTCCTTCTAGTGGCAGAGGAACGATTGAAACCGTTACTTTGGAAAAAGACTCCAGCATCCTTCCAGAAGCGCATTAAGTCCATCAGTTGGTATGGAACTGCCATCCCAATCGAAGTCGAAGAAGCTGAATTACCCACAGCACAGCCAATTAAGGAACCAGTAGTAGAAAGCCGACCAATAAGCTT
>JBHLQC010000093.1:0-6377 GCA_048885185.1 Candidatus Odinarchaeota archaeon
ACCCTTCCAATAGGGGAGAATAGTTTCCCGTAGTTCCTGTTTGTCTTTTTCAGTGATTGTGAAAGGATTGGTTGGACGAGTGGTGATATTATCAAGTTCACCGAGTACACGACCTGCAATGCCCTCAGGATACACTCCAGCACCCAAGAATTTGCAAGTGATATTTCCAACCAGTATTTCATCAGTGAAGATATTAACAGGCAGATTTTCTAGCACATTTGCGAAGGCTTTTGCTTGCCGTAAAATTTGTGGTTCGTCTTCGGTTTCTTGTAGTGATTGAGTGAGGTATCGGGCTCGTGCGATGCAGATTTCTCGTTGGGCTGATGCAAAGCGTTTACGCAGGCGCTCACTACGTGTTCCGGATATGTCCTCCTTCCTCTCTTGAGGGATCTTTTCTTCTTCAATTACGGGGAAGGTTATTCCGAGCTCTTGACAATGGTCTCGGTAGATTTCGATTGCTTGGGGGAGAGTCCAGGTAGTTTCCATGATGATGGCAATTTTTCCCTCAGCCAATACTTTCTGGCTTGCGAAGGCAGAGAGTACGTTGAGTTGTCCACTATAGATGCCGTGAAAGTCATCGGCTTCGAGGGTTAACGTTAATTCAGGGGTTTCACTTGTTTTCCCAGCGGTGACATCCATTTCTCCTTGTCGAGTATCGATTACTGCCCAAAAATTAGGATTAGTAAGATGGACTTGAACAAGTGTTTTCAGATCCTTCCAGACACGGCTAATTTCAGGATGCTCTGCCAGCTTGTTAAAATAACCAACAACGAAAGCTTCGGCTTTTTTTCCACCATCTTGATATGGAAAACGATTCGAATCACTTGATGGCAAAGATGAACACCGGTTAGGAAAAAGGTGGTTTCATAGCTTAAGTGTTCGCCAAATAACAGAAGCTTAGAGGATTGCCATTTTTTTATATTTTTATAGTCAGCCCACCATACTATGCTCTCAAATCTATTTCGGATTGGTCCGATGTAGGAAGAGGGCTAGTAATGCGGTTTCGGAAGCTATCCTATGCTTTGATAGTAATAATTCTGCTTTTTCAGCTTCTGGGCCCAAATTTTCATACCTGGTTGTATCTTAAATTTCAACCATCCACCAGAGTACTGAACCAGCATACCTATTCCTTGTTCACTTCAAGTGGGGAAAGTGTAAAAATTTCCATCTCTCAAAAGATTTCGACCATATCTGGAAAAACGATTCCTGAAGAAATTCCATTTTTCCTAAATGACCTGAGAGGTGGAGACAAAGTTGCACTCCAGTTACAAAATTACTCATTTCTTCAGAAAAACGATTACCTCAAAGAAAACAAAATCCCAGCCATAGTCTTAGTAGGCTTGAGTATTGGTCACAACACTTTTGCTCTGAATCCTTTAACGGAATCTCTGGTTGCTTCATTAAGTGCCAAATTGACAGCCTTTGATTGTCAAGTCATTTCCACTTTCACATCTTTTCCTTTTCTAGCCGTCGAATTACCCTATCGTGAACTGTTCAATCTCGCACGTCAGGATTTTGTAGCACACGTTTTCCTTGATACGCATGTCAAACCGTGCTTGGATGAGAGCGTCCCTCTAATCAAACCACCCACGAAGTGGAATCAACTTGAATCCCAATTCGGATTTCCAATTAATGGAAGTGGAATACGAATCGCTATTCTTGACTCAGGCATAGATACGACCCATCCGGACCTTGATGATTTTGATGATGATCCTGCTACTACTGATCCAAAGGTAATCGCAGAAGCCTGTTTTACGGGAGAAGGATATACTCATGATAACCGTGGCCATGGAACCCATTGTGCAAGTATTGCCGCGGGAACAGGAAATGCATCCGGATACCAATATGTGGGAGTGGCACCAGGTGCTTCCCTTTTGAACGGCAAAGTAATTCACGATTTAGGATACGGTACAACTTCGTGGAGTATTAGTGCCGTGGAATGGGCGGTTGCTCAATCGGCAGACATCATTAGTATGAGCTATGGTTCCGAGCCTTGGGGAGGGAGTGGGAATGGCACAGACCCACTTTCCCTGACGGTCGATTGGGCAGTGAACCAGGGTGTTATCTGTACCATTGCTGCAGGACATTTTGGAAGCTGGGGAGAATTCTCAATTGCTACACCAGGAGTCGCAAAATTAGCAATAACTGTGGGAGCTACAATTCAAGACTATATAGTGACTCCGTCTTCGAGCCAAGGACCCACTGGAGACTTTAGACTTAAACCAGATGTGTGTGCACCGGGATACTTCATTGTCGCTGCTCGTGCAAACAATTCGGATATGGGCAGCCCCGTCAATGAGTATTATACTAGTGCTTCGGGAACGTCCATGGCAACACCGCATGTTGCTGGGGCTGCAGCGCTCATTCTACAAACCCATCCCACTTGGAATCCTATGATGGTGAAATCCGCATTAATGGGTAACGCAAAACCGTTTGAAAATACAGTACTCTGGAAGCAGGGAGCAGGGCTAATCCAGATATGTGAAGCTGTAAACACCAGTTTGCTCATAATCGAACCTAGCATTAGTCTGGGCGCATTTAACAATACAGCAATCAGCGCTAATGCAACTCTCCTTCTCATGAATTTAGCTGATGCGCCTAACCAAGTGAGCCTCTCCACCCACACACAATGTGACCAGCTTGAAACCAACGGTGTAAACGTGAATGTATCCTCCCTCTCAATCCCGGCTTTGGCAAACCGGAGTATCCTTCTCACTGTTGAACTCGATGATATATCGCCTGGAGGCTTTTATCAAGGTCGAGTCACCTTCTCTACATCCCAAAATAACAAAATAGCACCCTATTTCTTTATCAAAATGTCCCCACCAATCTGGAATCAGCAACCATCAGACCAACTTGCCGAATATGGAAGCGTATTACAATATGTCCTTGATGCATCAGATCGGGATGGTCTCGACACATGGTGGATTAATGATACAGCATCTTTTTCCATTGATCCAGCAGGAATTCTAACTAACCAGACCGAATTAGAAATTGGTGAATATGGACTGCAGGTTTGGGTTAACGATACATTCAACCTTATTCTAACTGCCAATTTTTCAATAATTGTCGAGGATACGACTAGCCCTGTTTGGACTAGCACCCCTACAGACCAAGTATTAACGTACGGTCAACCTCTTGGCTATAGATTATATGCCTCTGACCTGTCTGGAATCACTCAGTGGACCATTGATGATATAACCCATTTCAGCATCAGTTCCAGTGGCTTACTCACCAATAATCTCCTTCTTGAACCAGGTGAATATTCTGTGACGATCACAGTGTATGATGCTTATGGAAATTCCCTCTCTACGACGATAATCATCACGGTAGAGGCAAACGCTCCACCTCCCCCAATTCCTGGATTTCCATGGATTTCCGTTCTACTTGGTTGCCTGTTAGCGATTATTCCGATAGTCATTATTCGGGCAAGGCGACGAATTAGGTGAATCTCAGTTTCTCCTTATGTTCAAACCCACGTATTCACGCTGTTAATGGAAAACTTTGCAGATGCATCAAAACTTAAAGGACATATTGCCACTATTCTGACAACCTTTCACTATTTACAAAGCGCGCAGAACGAAGGTTGATTAGACATTGACAGAACAAAAACGAGCACGACTTAAAGCCGATAAACTCGACACCGGATTCGGGTCATTCCGAAATGTCGAAGTCACAATCGGCAAAGTCGTCGATGAAGATTGGGATGAAGTGATGGGACCTACTCCCATGCCTGGTGTCACTACCCTTCGCGATTGGGACCATAAGCTCCTTACACGCTACGAACCTTCATACATGCCAGCATGCCAATTATGCTGCCTTTGCACATTCGGAAAATGTGATTTGACAGGGGGGAAACGTGGAGCTTGTGGGTTGGATATTAAGGCGCAGTCAGCACGGATAGTGTTGGCAGCCGCGAATATCGGGTGTGCAGCCCACTTGGCGCACTCTCGACATCTTGTTGATCATTTGATTCATGAATTTGGACCACGGTATCCTCTTACACAAGGGGAAGGTGTGGATATTGAAGCTCCTGTCTCTCGACTTGTGACTGGGATTCGACCACGAACGCTTGAGGATGCTTCAGCAATCCTCGACTATTGTGAGACCCAGCTGACCCATACGCTTTCAGCAGTCCATACCGGACAGGAAGGTAGTTGGATTGACTTTGAATCAAAAGCGTTTCATGCTGGGATGGTTGATCAAGTAGGAATGGAAATTGCTGACCTGGTACAGATTTCCACAATGGGCTTTCCTCAAGCTGAACCGGAGGCCCCCCTAGTCGAAGCAGGCATGGCTTCGATGGACCAATCAAAGGCTAACATTTTGTGTATTGGACACAACGTGGTTCCTGCTGCAGCCATCACCGATTACGCTATGGAACACGGACTCCAAGACAAAGTTGATGTCAGTGGTATATGTTGTACTGCCTGGGATATCACACGCCACGATTCTAGGGCTAAAATTGTAGGACCTATTTCTTGGCAGCTCCGCTTTGTCCGAAGTGGTCTAGCCGATGTTGTTGTTGTAGACGAACAATGTATTAGAACAGATATTCCAATACATGCCCAAAAAGTAAACGCGCCAGTTATTGCGACCTGCGATAAATCTTGTATGGGATTACCTGACCGCACCAATGATGATGTCGATGACATCGTCGCAGATTTAGTATCGTTCAAAGTTCCTGGAGTGTTTATTGGTGACCATAGCAAGGTTGGTGAGGTCGTGGTAAAAACAGCTCTTGCTGTGAAACCAAAACGCAAAGGGAAAAACTCACTTCCAAGCAAGAAAAAGATACAAGAACTCGCTCAAGCCTGTCGCCAGTGTTCTGAATGTCGTCGAGCTTGCCCAAACGACCAACCGGTCATGGATGCAGTTCTCGCAGCGCAAGAAGGGAATTTAGGCCCCCTAGCTGATGTCTATGATGAATGCATTGGCTGCGCTCGTTGTGAATCTGCTTGTCCGAACGAATATGAGCTTCACAGCTGGATGGTATCCGCCGCTAAAGATCGTTGGATGCTTGAAAGCTTCAAAGTTCGAACTGGTCGTGGTGCTATCAAAGATACAGAAATCCGGTCTGTGGGGCAACCTGTAGTCTTTGGAGAGATTCCTGGTGTTATAGCCCATGTTGGGTGCGCAAATTATCCCGATGGAGGTCGTGCTATCCATGATATGTGCGAAGAATTTGCTGCACGACGATTTATTATCGTGTTATCGGGGTGTGCAGCAATGACCGTTGGCACAGTTAAGGATGAGGAAGGTAAAAGCATCTATGAACGACGCCCGGGACATTTTGATGCTGGAGGTGTTCTGAACGTCGGATCTTGTGTCTCAAATCCACACATTGCAGGTGCAGCAATCAAAATTGCAAGTATTTTCGCAAAACGGAACCTTCGAGGAAACTACGAAGAAATCGCAGACTACATTCACAATCGTGTGGGAGCTGTAGGTATCTCTTGGGGTGCAATGTCACAAAAAGCGGCTTCTATTGCTGCTGGTTTCTGGCGACTTGGAGTTCCTGTAATTGTCGGTCCACACGGAACTAAATACCGTCGAATGTTACTAGGTCGTTCTGATAAGGCTAAGGACTGGATGGTCTATGATGCACGAACAGGAAATGAAGTTCAAATCGCTCCAGGTCCTGAACACCTATTTTATGCTGTTGAGAATATGGAAGAGTGCATGGTGTTAACCGCCAAACTAGCCATTCGACCCAATGATACTAGTAAAGGTCGAGCGATTAAACTGAGTCACTACATCGATTTGCATGAAAAATACAAAGGTTACTTCCCTGATGATGTCTACACATACATACGCCGAGAAACTGACATCCCCATCACCCTCAAAGACAAGATTCATGCTCAGATGAAGGAGAACAAGTGGAAAGAACGACCAATCCCCGACCCAACTCTACTGAAAAGAATGGTTTACGGTGGCAATGGAGGTGGCGACTAAATGATGCGTGCTGAACCCTGGCAAACTGCTGAAGTCTGTGGACCTACAAAAGCCCAAGAACTCAAAAAAACCGCAGTTGTAGGGGCCCTCATCAAGAAGGCAAAACACCCACTCCTAGTTATAGGAGCTCAAGCACTCACTGAAAAAACTCGTAAAACAACAATGATCGACTACTTCATCGAATTGTCAACTGCTTTCAAAATCCCTATCGTTGCTACAGCAAACACTATCAAAGCTTTTAAGGAGAAAGGCTTTGACAACGTCTATTCCTATGGAGCGATGGAAATTACTGGAAGGCTCCAAGACCCAGAATGGATGGTTGATACGAAGAAAGGACCCCATGACCTCGTCATGACCTTCGGATTTCCCTACTACATGGAATGGCTCATGTTATCTGCGCTAATTAACTTCGCTCCCCAAAT
>JBHLQC010000094.1:0-6325 GCA_048885185.1 Candidatus Odinarchaeota archaeon
CTGCTGAAATTGTCAGAGGTGTTTTTGTTTCATTAGCCCATCTGATGACTGCAGCAACATCGGCTTCGGAACGGGCAAAAAATAGGCGCTCAGCCGTTCCATCCCCGAACCGGGCTTCGTCAGTCAAGTAGTCAGTATAGTCTTCATTAATGGTTTTCTCGCCCTCTACTGTTCGAATAGTGCTGAGTTTTATGGGAGTGATGGCTTCTGCTTTAATTCGGTTCGTGGACATGTTTTCCACCGTTGAGTCCCTTTGACCTCGAACATTTCGCCTGTTCCATAGCCAAATATCTATCGCTAGATTGGGAAATGTTACAAAACGAATATTTGACATTTCTTCATTTCTAAAACACTACCCGCAAAATCAATCCTTATTCAACTTGTTTCTGCATATTGAATTAGATATTGTGAGGTACAAGTGTTGAGTTAAGATTTAAAATGATTAAATCAATACATCCAATCCATTTATGTACTTAAATATTTGAATGGATTAATTATTCGAACAACTTGAGGTAAAAGAATGACTACTGAAAGTAACTCTCAGCCGGTTAAATCTGAAGATGAGGAATCCGTTCAGATGGGGCTTTTTGAGAAGTATCTTACTCTCTGGATTTTGTCATTCATGGCCGTTGGATTGTTAATAGGTTGGCTTTTCCCTGGATTCGCTTTGACGCTTGCAGGACTTCAGTTTGCGGGCTTTTCTATCCCCATCGCTATTTGTCTTTTCTTCATGATGTTTCCCACCCTCATCAACATCGAATACGGGGAGATCAAAAACGCCATTAGATACCCTAAACCGCTTTTAATCACTCTCATTGCTAATTGGATTATAAATCCCTTCCTCGGATTTTTCTTGGCAAGTACCATTCTCGCGGCGAATCCCGGGTATGCCATTGGCGTTATCCTTCTTGCAGTTTCACCCTGCACCGCAATGGTCTTGTTTTGGAATAAATTTGGGAAAGGTAATATTAATTTAGGCTTGGTCATCACTTCGATCAATTCTGTATTGATTCTTCTTCTTTATGCACCACTTGCTTCCTTTTTCATAGGTTTCTATGTCTCCGTACCATTCATTACCCTCCTCTTTGGAACCATGTTCTTCCTCGTTCTTCCCCTCCTCACTGGCATTATTGTCAAACGCCATGTTTACAATACCAGAGGTCAAGACTGGTACCTCAGGAATTTCAAACCCGTCTTGGATAAAATCGCTATCATCGCTCTCCTCATTACACTTATCGTTCTCTTCTCATTTCAGGGTCAAGTTATCTTAACACAACCTCTTGATGTTCTCTGGATTAGCAGTGTTCTTCTCCTGAATTATGTCATTATGTTTACTTCCGTGTTCTTTGTCTGCTACAAACTTCATTTTACCTACAAACAAACTGTCACAACCACAATTATTGCTAGTAGCTCTCATTTTGAGATTGCAATTGCAACTGCCATTCTTCTTTTCGGACCTGGTTCCACAGCTGCTTTCGCAACCGTGATTGGTGTACTCTGGGAAGTTCCTCTAATGGTTGCTTTCATCAAGCTCGCTATACGACTTAAACCGAAACTCTGGTCTGAACCAATAAACACGATTACCAGTTAAACTGAATCCAATCTTGAACAGAAATTACCGTTCTGAGAAATCTAATTTATTTTAAAGAAAAATCCCTTATTAGATCAATAGTTCTTGAACCTGAACGACTAGTTGCTGAACGAGTTTAGGATTTGCTTTGTAATGGTTAAACCGTCCTTTTCTCCTACGCTGTAATAGTCCTGTACGCGCCAATATATTCAAATGATGCGAGATTGCTGGTTGACTCAATTCACTCACACCCACAAGCTTACATACACAGACCTCTTTCGTTCCAATCGCTGCAAGAAGCTTCAATCGCTGTGGATGTGCCAATGCTTTTGCTATGGCTACAACCGTATTAATTTGCTTTTCACCCGACTTAGACTCTAGGTCTGTGAATCGCTCAAGGAGCCTTTCTCTGTCATCACCGGTTTGTCCATCACAACGTTCAGACATACTCTTCACACATTTTTATTAACTTTCAAATTTGCAACCCATCCATGTATTTAAATGAGTCTAATTAAGTCTCAAGAATAACAATATCTTGTGAATTTTATCCCAATAATTTAGTGCGCCTATTGTCGAATTTCGTTTTATTGGTGAAGTTGTACCTTAGTTGATCAAAGTGTATTGTAAGCGAAAGAAAAACAACTTGAATCGTAATCACGGTTCCTAATCACTATACAAAAAATAATTGACAAAAATGGCTATCCTCATATCTTTTTAATGATTTAACAGCATTATTTTTGGTGGTTTTTTTGAGTAAGAAAGTGAAATTCGGCATATATATTGCTAATCATGGAATTACAAGTAATCCTCAAGATTATCTCAAGTTAGCTAAGAGTGGAGAAGAATATGGATGGGATGGGTTCTTCTTATGGGATCATGTTTTCCTACCGTGGGCACCTGATCAAGCTGTATTGGATCCATGGATTATCTTGTCTGCTATAGCGACTCAAACGAATGATATCTCCATTGGTACAACTGTGACACCCTTAGCAAGAAGAAGGCCAATGATAATAGCACGAGAAGCAATTACAATCGATAGGCTTTCTAGTGGACGATTCATTCTTGGTGTGGGATTAGGAGGTACAGCAGAACTAAAGGCTCTAAGTGAAGAGGAGAACACTAAGGTTCGAGGAGAAATACTTGATGAATCTTTAATAATTCTAAAAGGCTTGTGGTCTGGAAAACCCTTTACTTTTGATGGAAAACACTTCAAAATAAAAGACCCAGTGAAATTTAAACCAGAAGGTAAAATCAAGATCTGGGTTGGAGGTGAATGGCCAAACAAAAAACCATTTCGACGGGCTGCGAAATATGATGGAATTTTCCCATTGAAAGCTGGATCTGATCCCTCAATATATCCTCAAGATTATCAAGAAATTATGAGTTATATTCGGAAGTATAGGAAATCTCTGGACTCATTTGATTTTGTAAAAAGTATAGTAACCGTTGGAGATAAAGAGGAAGATGCCTATATCCACGATTTCATCGACATGGGTGTTAATTGGCTATTAGAGGCTTTTTGGTCAGAACGGTGTTCTCTGAAGGAAATTCAAAAGAGAATTGAACGCGGTCCTCCAATATAATTTTGGAAAGACAAATTGACAAAACACATTGTTTATCACGGATTATCTGTCAGAATGATAATGTGGCCCTTATCGTTCCATCTCCAAGAGATTTAATTTGAAATCCCAAAGATTTGACTAATCTTATCATCCGGACATTGTCTGACAGTATAATTCCATAAATGGACTTCATTTTCTTACTCTTACTAATGTCTATGATATACTCAACCAATCTCCTTCCAAGCCCCTGCTTCTGCCATCGATCAGCAATAACAACCGCAAACTCACCGGTTTTGTCCTTCTGTTCAAGGCAAAGGCGAACAACCCCAATAAGTTGCTTTCGTCCCCGCTCTTCAATCTCAGCCACAAAAGCTAGCTCAGCAACGAAGTCAATACTACAATACCGGACTAACTCTTCATGCGGCATATCACAAATAATATGAAAGAACCGGTAACGCACCGTATCCGAAGAAAAACTACGAAATAGTTCAAGCATCATAGACTCGTCTTCAACACGTATTGGTCTTACCACTACAGGTTGCCCGTTCTTAAGTTTCCATGTCACTCTCCTTTGTGAGGCTCGAATCCCTCGCACATTACTTCACTCCATAATCCCAGTCGAGTTGTGTGTACTGTACTCTTTAGTCATCTATCCAAATATCTTGACACTATTCGATAATTACTAAGTTGGTTTGTGTTCGGTGAGTATGAGTTCATAAAGCTCTACATCTGCACCCCAGAAATGCTGGCGGAGTGTTCCTGATTTACGAAATCCCATTTTTTGATACAATGATATCGCTCCAGAAAGGATGGGAACTGTATCCAACCATACCTTTGTTGCATTGTGTTTTCGTGCAAAAGCAATCACCTGCCGTGTTAGAGCTGTTCCAACACCTCGTCGTTGGTATCTCTGGTCGACGACCATGTGCTTCAGCATACAGGTACCATGGACCAGAGAACAGCCAACAACTCCAATAATTCGGTTTCCAATTTTGGCAACGTAATGGGTGTAACGGTGTAGTCGATCTTTGACCTTTGTTGGAGAAGGTTGTCGTGAAGTAATAAGTTCCTCTGGTAACACATCTCTGTAATCATCTAACACTTGCTTATAGAGTGCAGCGATACTTGCTGCATCTTTCTGTTTTGCTTGTAAAACTTTGAACTTAAAATGCTCCAATCCTTTTTCCTTCATGATTTTCTTTGTGTTACTTTCTCTCTAATAATTCTCCAGGATAATACCTGAAGGAAATATCTGGCTTTAAGGATGTTTGACTCTCAATGCTTTACAATGGAGTAGGTCTATTCAATGGTGAATTCGTCTTCCTTCAACAGAAAGTCGTCGAGTTTGTCTCGGGCTTTCTCTCGCTTTGCTTGATGTTCTGTTAAGAATTTCGTGGCTAAATCAATGCAAATGTTCTTGCATTCACCACAAAGCATCTCGCCACTACGACAGCGTTGTTCCAGTTCAGCGAGTTTATCCTGTTGGGGGATGAAGACCAGCTGATAATTTGCGAAGATAGAACAAATTTCAGGTTGTCCACCTAGTTTACGCTGTTCCGCCGCGTTACCTCGACCACCCGTAAAGGCGTTTTGCAGTTTCTTCTTAATCACTTTTGGAGGATCTACGGTGAATAGGGCTGAATCGGGATCGGATGCTGACATTTTTCCACCCTTTTGGAGCCCCTGAAGGAACCGTGAATGCAATATACCTGGCTTGTAGTAGCCTAATTTGGGAAGGACATCCCGGGCTGCTCGGAAGTGGGCATCTTGGTCAATGGCTAACGGAATGACGCAGGGTACATTGTGTCCTACGCGAACGGAATGGAGAAAGGCAGGAACGGCTTGGAAGCTGGTGAAAAAGATGGATCCGATGTTATTCGAGTTTGTGAAACCAAAGATGGCCTTAGCTGTGGAGAAGGTGATTCGTTTTGCAACATGAATGGCTAATGGATAAATTGTACGCGCGTGATAGGAGTCGATGATGATGTCAGTTAATTTCGGATCGAACCCGGTTGCAATGAGGTCGAGTGCATTTTCTTTGGCGAAGTGCCGGGTTTGATTGAGTTCAAGGTCAAACTTGAATAGGTATTTTTCGTCATCGGTGAGTTGGAAGTAGTAGGGGCACTTGAATTTGTCTTGCATCCATTTAGTGAAGATGAACTGTGTGAGATGACCGATGTGAGTATGTCCACTTGGTCCACGTCCATTGTACAAGAAGAAGGGATTTCCTTTGTCGTATTCATCAAAGACGAATTTCATGTCACGATGGCTGAAGTAAATCCCTCGTTCCAACAAGTAATGGAGTTCACCCGTATACTTCTTGATACGCGCGAGCAGTTTGCTGTCAATCAGTTCTGTGCCAAACTCTTTCACTAGTTTCGCATAATCGACATCGCCTTTTACTTCCCATGGGGTCACTACAAATTCTTCATCGCTGGGCATAATGCATCTCAACTCCGTTTCGACATAGTTCAACTACAGAGCGACTCTTCTTTCCAAGGCTTTGAAGGGAATACGCTACTCTGCAGGCTAAGTCCTCAAAAGGTGTTGCGGTAGCAGAGCTCACTAGGCGGAGAGAAGAGAACTGGTTATGGATTTGGCCAAAAACAATCGCCTATCATCCTTAACTACCAAGGCTCAATCACTGGTGCTCGTATTTAAATTATATTACTAGATTTTCTCCGAATCACGATTCTAGGTATCTAAATCTGAAATGCAAGGCTTTTTTAGAATCAGTTTCTCATTGAAACGCAAGGGAGTCTTTCTCTCTGAGGGAAAAACATTGAATGAAAAATTTGATGTAACTGAATCCAAATACATGCCATTAGATTTTGGTGAAGTGCTTGGAAGTTCACTCCGTTATTGGCTGAAGAACCTCAAATCCTTCTGGGTGATCTACTTTGTCATCCAGCTTGCAATGGTAGCACTCGCTTATGGAGTCTTTTTTCTTTCCGGTGGAAATTCTATAGTTGCTCAGGTGGCAGCCGAATTTGGGGCTATAATCCCTTTCTGGTTCATAACTAGCATGTTCTTCGATCCAGCATCCATCGCTATGGTCGTTGTTCTCGGAGCTATACTCATCATAAATATTGGCATAGGAACAGTTCTCACAGGTATGGTCATCCGACATACCGCAGATCATCATGCCCAACAAATACCAATACTGGGTGAAAGCTTTGCAGGCTCTCGAAGC
>JBHLQC010000095.1:0-6293 GCA_048885185.1 Candidatus Odinarchaeota archaeon
CTTTCACATCATTTTTCTCATCTCTACTTCTTTCCTTAATCCATGGAAAGGCTATTAAGCGCCTAGCTCTGAAACGACTCGTAATTCCCTAAATGAAATTAGGCGAAAATCCCTTGTTCCGATTACAATTTCATTTCAGGAGGTAAATAACAATGGGCAGAGGTTCAGGTTTTGGCAAAGTCATCCTTTTTGGTGAGCATTTTGTTGTCTATGGATTTCCGGCAATAGCTGCTGCCGTGGGATCCACCACAATTGCAACAATCCGACGAATTTCCGAACCCGGGTGGAAAATCACTGATAATCGTCCCGCAGTCCCTGGATACAAGAAAAAGAAATTAAATGAGCAAAAAGTGTCCATCGACAATATTCTCCGTTTTGCCGATATCGATGTTAGCCAAGAAGGCCTTCACATTACACTCAGTGGCAAACTTGTCTGTGCCAGTGGTATCGGAGCAAGTGCGGCAAGCTGCACCGCCATTGCACGGGCGCTCAACGACGAATTCAGACTCGGTTGGGATGACAATAAAGTCAACGCATGTGCCTACGAGGGCGAGCTAGGCTATCATGGCACGCCTAGTGGTATTGATAATACTGCTGCGACCTTTGGTGGAATTGTCTGGTACAAACGGGACCTCAACGGTGGAGCGCCTACCATTGAAACGATCAAACTGAAAGAACCCACGGACATCGTAATTGCCAGCACGGGCATCACGGCAAGTACAAAAGAAGTGGTCGGTGATGTACGGAAACTGAAAGAAGAGAAGACTAAATGGTGGGATCAAATTGCTGAGGATTATGCAGAGATTGCTGAAACTGCACGGAAAGGTTTTGATGACATGGATCTCCAACTACTTGGTTTACTCATGAATCAAAACCATAATTTGCTTATAGAAATCGGGGTTTCGTGTGTTGAGTTGGAGGAACTCGTGGGCGTCTCTCGACAGGCAGGAGCGTGGGGTGCCAAATTAACGGGAACTGGGCGTGGTGGCAATATGGTGGCATTGACGCCTGGACGTGACCTCCAAAATGATGTGTTTGGTACAATCAAACAACGGGGCTTTTCAGCCTGGCGATATAGAATTGGAGTCTAAAAAAAGAGGTGAATAGTAATGGGTCTACGTGACCATCTACAAAAACTTGAGAAAGAAGGATCTCTTCTAAAAATAACTAAACCCGTGTCAAAACGATTAGAAGCTGCTGGTATAATGAAAGCAGTTGAACCAAAGCCAGTCCTCTTTGAAAACGTGAAAGATTCGGAATTCCGAATTATGGGCAATCTGTTTTGTAGTAAAGATAGTATTGCCTCCTATCTCGGCATATCTACAAGCGAAATTATTCCTACCCTTAGCAAAGCCATTGAAGACCGCTCTGCTCCTGAAGAGGTCAAGGTTGCTCCCTGTCAAGAAGTTGTTGAAAAAACGGTTGACCTCGACAATGTGCCTATTGTCTTTCATAACAAACGAGATGGTGGACCATATATCTCATCAGCTGTTGTTGTGGCAGGGCATCCCAAGTATGGGCAGAACCTTGATTTTCACCGAGCGATGCAAATTAAGAAGGATACAATGAGTACACGCGTCGTTGCTAAAAGGAATTTTCACACTTTCATGGAAGACCTTGGAACAGTGGATGTTGCATTTTGTATCGGTAATTCTCCAAACATCTTGGTTGCAGCTGCAACTAGTGTTGAAATTGGTATCAACGAGCTTGAAATTGCCAATGCCTTAGAGCCGATTCGTGTGGTGAAAGCGCAAACCTCAGATTTGCTCATTCCCGCTGATTGTGAGTGGGTTCTCGAAGGTAAAGTGTACAGAGATAAACGACATGACGAGGGTCCTTTCATTGACTTAACTCAAACCTATGATGTCATTCGAAATGAACCTATCTTTGAAGTTACTTGTATCACACACCGAAGAGATGCAATTTGGCAGGCTCTTCTTCCAGGAGCCTTTGAACATAAGGTACTCATGGGGATGCCTCGGGAACCAACCATCTTCCGTAAGATCAACGAGAAGGGTGTTCGCTGTTTGGATGTGAATATTGACCCTGGTGGATGCAGCTGGCTCCATGCGGTAGTTCAAATCGATAAACAACGTGAAGAAGACGGTAAACTTGCCATCGAAGGTGCTTTTGAAGGTCACCGAAGTCTCAAACACGCCTATATCGTCGATAAGGATATCGACATCTATGATCCCTATGACGTAGAATGGGCTATGGCCACTCGGTTCCAAGGTGATGTTGACCTCGTTGTCAAAGAGAAAGAACGAGGAAGTAGTTTGGATCCCAGCTCTGAGCCTGGAACCTACCTTACGACTAAATTAGGTTTTGATCTCACTGCTCCTCTGAAAGTTGAGAAAGGGAAAACCTTTGCCAAAGCAAGCTTTCCTGAAGTTGACTTGAAGAAGTACGTCGAGGAGTGATCCCCAATATGAAACTAACCAAACTCCATCAAGAGATGTTACAAGGCAAACATGGTTATGCCGCTCAGAAAAGTATGGAAATTCTCAACGCCCTGGGTGAAATATACAAAGCAGAACGAATGGTTCCTGTGACTTCAGTTCAAATTGCTGGTGTAAGCTACGCAAATTTGGGTGAACCAGGGCTAGATTGGCTTGCACAAATGGCTAAAGATGGACAGGTCCGCGTACTTACAACACTCAACCCTGCTGGTATGGATCTCGAAAATTGGCGAGTATTAGGTATTGATCCAGAATTTGCCAAGAATCAAGAACGAGTAGTCGATGCCTTTGCAAAGATGGGCATTATCACCACTTGTACCTGTACACCATATTTAGTGGGTAATCTTCCCCATTTTGGAGAACACATCGCCTGGGCTGAAAGTAGTGCCGTCTGTTTTGCCAACTCAGTAATTGGGGCAAAAACAAACCGCGAAGGTGGTCCCAGCGCATTGGCGGCAGCCATAACTGGGTATACACCTGAGTATGGCTATCATCTTGAGAAAAATCGACAAGCCCATGTAATAATTACCGTGAAACCCTCAGTATCAGGAACAGCTCAATTTGGAACTCTAGGAAAAGTCATTGGAGATACCCTTGATGCTAAAGCTGAATGGACTATCCCCTATATCACCGGCATTTCTACTGCAAACACTGACGAACTCAAATCCTTCTGTGCCTCAATTGCCACATACGGGGGCACAGCACTCTTTCACATGGAAGGGGTGACTCCTAACAGGACCAAGATACCCAAGGAAAACGTCACTGTCAGTGACAACGACTTAGCACAAGCTGAAAAGGAACTAAACGAAGAAGGCGCCAAGATTGACTTTGTGAGTATTGGCTGCCCTCATGCCTCACTGCGTGAAATACAGTATATCGCTGAGCTTGTTGCAGGAAAACAGGTGAAGAAAGAAACTTGGATTACAACAGCACGACCAACAAAGCAAGTTGCTGACCGAATGGGATACACAAAGATCATCGAAGCGACCGGAATCAAGTTTGCCTGTGATACCTGTTGTGTTGTGGCTCCCATTAAAGGTCGATTTACAGGATTATGTACAGATTCTGCAAAAGGGTGTTATTACGGTCGAGGACGTAACAAATTCCAAACCAAACACTGCTCACTCGAAGAATGCATAGAGGAGGCGTTTGCAGAATGACCACAAAATTTGAGGGTCGGAAAATCTCCCCTGGCGAGGCCACCGGAGAAGCACTAGTTACAAATCAAGGCCTTTCCTTCTACGGCGGAGTGGATCCTGAAACTGGTGTTGTAGTCGAAAAAGATCATGAGTTAGAAGGGCAATCAATCACAGGTAAGATTCTCGTATTTCCCCGTGGAAAAGGGTCAACGGTTGGCTCTTATGTCCTCTATCAGCTGGCAAAAACGGGGAAGGGACCAGTAGCCATTATAAACCAGGAAACCGAAACCATTGTTGCCGTTGGTTGTATTATCAGTGACATCCCTGCCATTGATCATATTCCCATTGAGAAAATCAAGACTGGTCAGAAACTTCGAGTTGACGCAACAAACGGGCTAGTAGAACTCCAGTAACACTCAAAGCACTAACACATAGTTGATGCTCCATTAGAACTCTCTTCATTCTTCAAGGGGGTTTAGCTTTGGTAACGACACGAACGAAATCGGATTCAAAGAAAAAGGGAACAAGCACGGAAGATCGGAAACAAGAGCATATTCGGATTTGCTTAGAACGAGAGATAGAATCTAACATTTCTACAGGCTTTGATGATATCACGCTCATTCATAATGCTGTACCTGAAATTAACCTCGATGACGTGAATCTTCAGTGTACCTTCCTCGGGCATAAACTTCAGGCACCCATCATGGTCACGGCAATGACAGGTGGCCATGAGGAAGCCTTGCCAATTAACCGTCATATTGCTCAAGCAGTAGAAGCCCTAGGTCTAGCCATGGGCGTGGGAAGTCAACGTGCAGCAATAGAAGATTCGACTTTAGCTCCCTCCTTTAGCGTCACACGTGAAAACGCTCCTACGACATTCATAATTGGAAATATCGGTGCGCCTCAACTTTCACTAGGCTATGATGTTAAAGAAGCTGAAATCGCCATCAAAATGCTAAATGCCAATGCCCTTGCCATCCATTTCAATGCAGCCCAAGAGGCTATTCAGCCCGAAGGCGAAGCAAACTTTTCAGGAGTACTTCAAGCCCTTCGACGATTAACAAAAAGTCTTTCAACTCCAATTATTGCTAAAGAAACAGGTGCTGGAATAAATCCTGAAAACGCGGAACATCTGGTAAAAGCAGGAGTAAAAGCCATTGATGTGGCTGGGCTGGGAGGCACAAGCTGGCCCGCTGTCGAGGTCGAACGAGCAAAATCTGAAGATGCCTTGAAAGCCACACTTGGTCGTTGGTTTACAGACTGGGGTATTCCCACCGCAGTTGCTACGTATGAAGTTACCCAAAAGAATCTCTCAGTTCCAGTTATTGCTTCCGGTGGGATTCGTACAGGAGTTGATATTGCCAAAGCCATCGCTCTGGGTGCTACTATTGGAGGAGTTGCACTGCCCGTTCTTTCTCCTGCAATGCTCAACGCCAAAGCAGTTCAAGTTTATTTGGGCTCTCTCATCCAAGGACTAAAAGCGACAATGTTTCTTGTTGGTGCTAAAACACTTGAAGCTCTCACAAAGACACCACTCATTATTCGGGGGGCTACTCGTAACTGGCTTGAACTCCGTGGACATAACCTCGAAGAACTTGCACGGCGGAGTATTCGGTAGATTTGTTTTTGTCAGAGTATAGTGTGAGAGGAAAAAGCTTTAAAAGCCGTGTCGATTGCTACTCAGTCGCCACAGCCACGGGTCGATAATTACTGGCTGTTAGCCTCGACAAGACCCGATGAATAAGCAATGAGGTGCTCTTGTTGTCAAAACCCCATGTAAAATTTACTGCGCCAAAAGAACTGCAAGATATCGCATACGAGATAGTTGAAATCGCTCGTGATACGGGTAAGATTCGAAAAGGAACCAACGAAACAACCAAAGCCGTTGAACGAGTGGTAGCAAAATTTGTTGCCATCGCTGAAGATGTAGATCCTCCAGAAATCATCTTTCATCTTCCAATTATGTGCGAAGAAAAAAATATTCCTTACATCTTCGTTGCCAGCAAAAACAAACTTGGTTCTGCACTTGGCATTGATGTCCCCTCCGCCTCTGCAGCCATCATTGAAGCTGGTGAAGCACAACGGCTCATCGATGACCTAACCAAGAAACTAAAGGACCTACAAAAATAGGGAACCTGAACTGGTGACCCCAAAATGAGTCAAGAAGACGCGGGTATTCCATCTGAAGTAGTCCAAGTCGTAGGTCGAACTGGACTCACCGGAGAAATCATCCAAGTACGAGTTCGTGTACTAGAAGGTCGTGATCAAGGTCGCATCCTCACCCGCAATGTGAAAGGTCCAATCAGAGAAGGCGACATCCTCTTACTCCGTGAAACAGAACGCGAGGCTCGAAAGATAAGAACGCCCTAACCGTCACAAGGATGGGAAAATGAATGGTCAAAAAATATACATGTTCATTCTGTGGGACAGATGTCGAACCCGGAACCGGATCCATTTACGTAAAGGGCGATGGTAGCCTCTTGTATCTTTGTTCAAGTAAGTGTCGTCGGAGTGAAATCTATCTAAAACGAAGAGCCCGCCGCCTTAAATGGACAGAAGTATATGAAGAACGGATTCGTAGTCGTGCTCAAGCTGCCAGGGCTAGGAAAAAAGTGAAAGCAAAGCCTAAGGCGAAGAAGAAGGAAGAAAAGCCCAAGGCGAAACCTAAGGCGAAGCCTAAAGATAAGAAGACCGA
>JBHLQC010000096.1:0-6288 GCA_048885185.1 Candidatus Odinarchaeota archaeon
CTCGGGGTTATCGGGGGCAACGCATTCATGTCCTTCCTAATGAAAACCTTGTTGTGGTGTTTACTGCGAGTGGGAGCCAGGTAAATTATGATGCCCTAATTGAGGAGTACATTATGCCAGCTGTCAATGAATTTCAGCCACTCGTATTCACGTCCTTAACTACTGGACTAATCGTTGTGATGATTATTGGTATTCCTCTAACCATTGGTGGTGTCTACTTACTGCGAAAACGATACGGTTTTTGATCAGGCGGCTGGGAAAGCAGCGCTATCAGATTCGGGGAATAAAATTTCACTAAATTAACCTCGTTTTTACTTCATGATAAACCTATATCATTTTATTCTTCTTTGATAGAATGAAGATTTTTAAGGTTAAACTTAGCAGGTACGAGGCGGAGGGATTCTAATGGCACGACAAATTTCAAGAACAAATCTATATATCGCTTTAACCGCTTTTGTGATATTCGTTGTGATTCTAGTAGCGCTTCCTGTAATTGTAGCGATCCTTGGTAACCCCATCACTGATTCAGGCTTCCTTATCACAACTTGGGTAGAGGCCGTCATTGTGTTCTTTGGAGCTTTTGCTGGCGTCAAGATAGGCAAAGAAATCCGTAAGAAAGTTCAGAGATAGGCAAATGATGGAAGGTGTGTGAAATGGACATAAGTTGGATTCCGTTGTTAAGCATGATGTTGATGGAAGGTCCTACTGTCAAGGGAGTAGCTGGATTACTAGGTGGTGTTGCAGGAGCTACAACTTTCATAACTGGTGCGAGCGTAGTGATTATCGCGTATATACTCAAAAGGAAGAAGAAATCGTAAACCGGTGATAGCATAATTTTGGAAGTAGGATTAATTCACTCATGGTGCTCTTAAGTGAAGTCTTCACTTAGAGCCCTTCCTCCTTTTTTCAGTAAATCGATTGGTTTTACATGCTGGTCAACTTTATAGTGAATGAAGTTTTCAAAGCCCAGTTTCCTCAAGAAGTTGGTTCAGAAGTACATCACGGGGAGTATCGAATTGTTTAGTGGGGTAGCCAAAGAAGACATCAACTGATGCAACCAATGAGGCATTAATGATTTCTTGAACGAGGGGCTCTGCGTCACGCATGTGTTCCACGACAAATACACAAAATAACGTGGGTGTGGTTGCGGAGGTGAGGGCGTACCAGAATTTGTCAGGATAGTCGGTTTGTAGCCAATCAATGAGGTCTCCACGAGAACCTTTATCGACATCCCAGTCGATGCGGATAATGAAGGTGGTGCTACCTCCGGCGTTGAGGTTCCAAACTATTCGGAAGTGAACACATTGCCGGGTGGTTCGGGCGTCTCCGAAGGAGGTTGGTTCAGTGAAATATTCTGGTGCGGATCCAGTTTCGCCCATAAGTTTTTTCAATACAGAACGTACGCGCTTTGGTGAAAGGTTGGTTTGTTTGGCGATTTTGGCTATAGGCATCCTAGCTTCATGGCGAATCGTTTTCAGGACTTTGAGATCGGTTTTAGTGAGATTACATCTGCCACCTTTTTCGTAGAGAAGAGTGTGCATATCGATGTTTGTTATTCCTTCTAAGCCATGGATGAATCGAGCTAGTTCATCGAGCTCGATGGCGCCCTTATATTCTGCGAAGAGTAAAAGGCGTCCATCGGAGAGGACACTTCCTGCAAAAATGCGAGGATCTGAACCGATGGTTTCAAGGAGTTGTTGACTGGATTTTGATGCATCGAGAGAGAGAATAAGGAGTAGCATTTCACCGCCAGACATGGCAAGACTTAGGTAAGCACAGAATTCGATGATAAGCCCAGTTTCAATAAGTTTGTTCATGCGTTTCTTAACAGCGTTGACGCTGAGTCCAAATTCGCGGGCAAGCGCTTGGTAAGACATACGGCAATTCGTATTGAGTGCCAAGATAATTTGCTTATCGAGTAAGTCCAACAGGAACACCCGAATCCTAGAAACACATCGCGTGATTGTGACATACTCGATAACCCCATTTGCTTTATTTGTTATGAATTCAGACCTGTTTCTCAAGCAAAATCCGCTTTACTGGATGACAGCAGGATGGCAGAAAATAAATTCATAAGAAAATGGTGCCAGGTTTTCAGGGGTTTTTCTCCAGAAATTGGCACTTCCCGGTCCGTTTTTCTGGGTGGCTATGGACCTGGTTAGATAACGGAATTAAAACGAGAGTCCCCCTGAACCCCCGGCCGCAGTTTGGTTATTTTTAAAAGAAGCGAGGGTTACGAACCATCGAGCATTTGAAAAAGGCGAAGCCCTTGAAGACGTATCTCTAACCCGCTGCAGCAGCGGATTACAGCACGCCTACCTGCAGCGGGCGAGATCAGTTATGGCAGTAGAATGTCCCTCACCGATGAAGTAGGGAGAATTCCACTTCATACTTAACGTATTCATGGAAATTCTCACCTACTTAGCGTCGACTTGCCAAGAGGATGTAAGCATAGCGAGTGCGAGCTTTAGCTGCCGGGTGAGGATTTCGGGCCCCCGCAGCTGCGCGTTCGCCTGCTGACATGTCTTTGAGTTTCTTAGCCTTTGGATAGGTTTTCTTTGCCATTTCCTGGATCCCTCCAATTGTGTTGTTAACCCGAAACCCTTCCGGGTTCCGTGTTACAAAGGAATAGAAGCTTGCATTAGATATGAATCGATGGGAGCTATGCAGTGCAAAAATAAGAGAAAAACATTCACTCCTATCCTGTTTTTGCACTGAGTGGTTCAAGATTTAGATTTCCTATGAAAATGCTAATTTCATAGGGTTGAAGGGAGTTAGAAGACGGTCTAGGGGTGTTGGGATGGTTATAGCAGTAATTTGGAGAAAGCCTTTAGTCAGAGATTATTGTGATACGCTAGTAGGTGCGAAAAAATGAGTAAGGTCGAAGTTGAACCAAGAGCAGGTATCTGGGCGTTACCTTCTTTTCCTGTTGTGTTGGTCACCGTTAAGGAGAATGTGATGACAGCAGCCGCATTTCATTTCTACTCCTTTGATCCACCGAGTGTGATGGTGGGTTTTCGTCCCAAGGCGTTCACCCTTCAACTCATTTCAGAACATAAAGAGTTTGGAATTAATCTGCCATTGAAAAAGCAGCTCGATATTGTACGTATGTGTGGTTCTATATCCGGGCGTGATGAGGACAAGTTTCAGAAGACAGGGTTGACGCCAGTGAAAGGTTCAAAGATTGATTCTGTGCTGGTTAAGGAATGTCCAGTAAGTTTGGAGTGTCGCGTGGTGCACGAGGTTCAGTTTGGAGGTAGCCACAGGTGGTTTGTTGGAGAGGTTCTAACTGCACATATTGATGAGGCGTATTCTAAAGAGCAAGTCCTCATGTATTGGTCACGAGAGTATCGTAGTGTCGGTGAAGTGCTTCTAGATGTGAAAGGGTAAGTCATCCCAAGCGGTGGATTGGTGGATGGAAGAATTAAGAAATCGTGTAAAAGGACTGTATAAATAATTGGGAATTATCTGTCTCCGAAATCCATAGGATAGAGTTTATCTTTTATACTGAACCAAGTGCATATCCTGCCCAGGGTGTGCGTTGAATGACTGAAGAACGGACTTCTTTTGTTGCACGAATGCTTGATGTCATATTCGGAGTGATATCAATTGGATTAGCAACCACGGTGTTCTGGCTTCCGCAATCTTACATCACATTGATGATTATCCTCTTAGGCCCCGCAATTTTCTTCTTGGGTATCTCACGGATAATTTATGGATATACTGAGAAGCTCTTACCATCTAAGCTACGTATCCTCAACTACACCTTTGGAATCGTCTTAATGATTATCTCCGTGCCAGTCATGATTTCCAATTACTTGGGAGGAATCTATTGGATTCTTGTTCTCGCCATCGGTTTGATGGTGTTCGGTCTTAACACACTATTAACTGGACAATTTGCACCAGTACAAGCCCCTTGGTTCCGAATAATGGAACTTGTCGACGGTGCTGCTTTAGTTGTCTTGGGAGTTGTTGTAGCGCTTTTTTCCCAGTTAGGGGCAATAACACTCTTGTACATTCTAGCCATTGGAATAGCCTATGCGGGGATTTACCTCATTATCGTCGGAATTATAGGTCGCCAAATCTTTATAACGAACTAATTCACCGAAATGAACGTTGCAACCACAGGTGATAGAATATGTCTGAATCGTCCCGCTGGTCATGGTCTTGGGGTCCACGTTTTGCCATTGTATTCTTACCAAATATCCTTTATTTTGTAATATTTGGGATTGCTATAGTTCTAACCTGGTATCTTACACCTCTCATTCCCTGGCAATTGTTACCCATTGTAAGTTGGCCATACCCGTGGACGTGGCGTTACATTGAGCTCTTTGGCGGAATGATACTTCTAATTTTAGCCGTTATGTTCGTAGTTTGGGGTGTTACTTCGATGGGAAGAAAACGGGCGCAAGGAGAGGAGATTAATCGGAGTCGCCGTTCTTCGCAGCTTGTGACAACAGGTGCTTATTCGTATTGTCGTCACCCTCAGACCCTAGGGTTCATTCTTGCTACCCCCGCGATTGCTTTGCTCTTTGACTTTGTCCCACTTCTTATTGTTGCCATCGTTTTCACACCGCTACAGCTAGCGTTACTGGGTTATGAAGAAATTGAGTTGTTACGGCGGTTTGGTGATTCGTATGGTAAATATCGTGAAGCGGTTCCCTTTCTCATTCCTCGAGGAAAACGTGTTGTGACCTCGTAGTGAAATAGTCTCCAGAAAAACCAGATGTTCTTACCCAACTAAAAATAGCTACTTGGCAAGCTTAAGAACGGTGGACAAAATGGTTATTCAATGCGCCAGTGGCGTATTGATACAAATAAGAACACGGCAAGTAGAACAAAAACTGTCAGAACTAGAATAGCGGGAGCAAGCCAGGGATTAAAGACGGTGGGAGGTACGAGAGTTACAGAAACGGAGACGATGTTACTCCAAGGTCCTGAATTACTGTCATTATCAAAGGCGCGAACGCGAAAGTAGTAGGTGCCAATTTGGAGATTGGTAACAGCAACACTTGTTTGATTGATCCTCCAGGTTATCATTGGTCGTTCGAAGAGAGACGTTGTGTCCATTTGAAGTTCATAATCTGCAATGTTTCCATCAGGATCAATGGCAATTGTCCACGGTACAACAAAGGATCCATAGGGGTTGATGTAAATAATGTCTAATATTCCCACAGGACCAGGTGAACCTTTTCCATTGAAACTGAACTTACATGCAAACCCATTTGTAGATTCTGTTAACCACTCCGAAGTGGTTCCAGAGAAGAAGAGACCCTCAAGGGATGCACTAAATCCTAAGGGTTGACAATTACCTGCTCCACCCCACATTCGTTTCCAAGCAAGAGCACCCGTGCTGTTGAACTTGTTGAGACTTGCCTGGGAACCAGAAATTGGGTGTTCCAGTTCACCACCAACAAAAATGCTGTCTGCTGTGACATGGATTCCTATCCCTTCTTCATTGATTCCCGTTTCATCAAATTGTTCCCAAAGCAGACTTCCGGTACTGTTGTATTTTTGTAAAAAGAGTTCTTTGGGACCAGATGCGCTAGAATTTTGTATTGACCCAGTGACGAAGATATCGTCATTGAAAATTGTCACCCCTCGGGCGACATCGGAATATTCTCCACCCCAAGTTGTATTCCACAGTTGGGAGCCACTAAATGAATACTTTGTCAAAAAGGCGCTCGAATTGGACCCACCCCATTGATCTCCCGCATCACCCGCAAGATAGACGCCGTCGGAGCCGACTACAACCCCAAATGCGCGGTTAACTGAGGCATTCTGCCACCTTTCTGTCCAGACTTCGTCCCCACCAAAGTTAAATTTGACCAGAAGAGCATCAACATCGGTTTCTGTGTTCCATCGGATTCCACCAGCATAGATGCCATCCGCACCAACGTCGACACAGGTAAACCATTCTCCTGGAAAGTTACCATAAGAGGAATTCCAGATTTCATTACCATTATAGTCAAGGTTGACTAGCAAGCCATTCGTTCCATATGGACCTGTTGTCGTCATGCCGGCAAGGTAGATGCTCCCAGCTCCGGCAGTGAGAGCAAAGGCTGAATCGTTATAGGAATACGCCCAAGTCCGATTCCAAATATACTCCCCTTCTGGAGTGTATTTCACTAAAAGGATGTTATGTGCACTACTCCCAGGAATTGAAGTTGATCCAGCAACAAAAACTGCTTGAGTTGTAACTGCTATTGCGTTGAAACCATCACTTCGGGGTTGCATCCAAAGTGCGCCCCAAACATCTCCATTGCTCAAAACCTCAGCACTAATCAG
>JBHLQC010000097.1:0-6232 GCA_048885185.1 Candidatus Odinarchaeota archaeon
TAAAATCGATAACGAATCAATTACTTTGAAGCGGAGAAATCAAAGCTTAAAAGCATGCGGTGCATAAGCTTGAACGAGAGCTTCGGGGGTTATCCTTACTGTGTCCTCTGAACCACCTAAGTACGCCATTGAAATTGAAGCCATTAAAACGCCGAAGGGGCTAGTTCCAACCGTTGAGTCTCTTAAACGAATTGTGAAGGGCTTGAACTTACTAGATGCAGATCTGGGACGGATGAATCTGAAAATGGAGGCTAATATTCGCGCACTCCTACGGGAGGTCAAAACATTACAGAAGCTAGTTGCTGACGACACTATTGCTTCAGAATCTTCAGTTGAACGCCTGGGTGTTCTATCCTCCCAATTTGAAGCCTTAGAACAATCGATGGGCAAATTGGCTAAGCAAAAACCAGCCACGACATCAGATGCCTCTCTTGCTGAATTGCAAAAAGAGCTCGTACCAACCCTTACACAAGCCGTTCAACGGATAGAAGAAATGATTACTTTGTTTGAGACACGATTTGAAGAATTTCTTCGAGAACTCCAAAGCAATATCCTTGTGACAGTAAAACAAGCAGTTGAAAGTACTCCAAAGAAAGAAAAAGCTACCCCCAAGCGCAAAACTAAGGCTACTTCAACATGACCGTCTGTACAGGACTCTAGTTGCCAAAGATTAAATGCCCGCTCTCACTAGCAGGATTCGAATAACGATAAGATGGTGTATACCATGGCACAGGCTATGCGAAGTCAACAAGAATTATCGATTGCTCGTGAAGCACAATTGATGTACCGACGAGCACCTACCTTTACTCCAGTTGGTCAAAATCTACGCCGATGGCGAGGAAAAATCAAAGGTGGACCACGAAGTAAAGATGAGTTCCTCGTGGAAATTATTGTGCCTCCTAACTTTCCAGCTCAGCCACCCGTAGCTCGAATGTTGACGCCTACAAAGCATCCGCGAGTTGATTCAGAGTCAGGCGCTATTCATCTACGCATCGTCACCCAGTGGCAACCTCACTATCATGTCTACCAGGTAGTTAATAGTATCAAGGGACTTTTTGCCCGAGAACCTCCAGTGCCGGATACAACACGAGAGGCGCCAAAGGTGAAGATGCCCCAGGAAGAGGAAGTTCTTCAACAAAGATATCAACAGTTAGAACGCGAAGTCGCGAGACTGTCAAAGAAAGTTCAGGATCGCGATGAACGTATTGCTCGAATGGCTGCCCAGATCGACACTGGCTCTATCACCACTGGTGATGTAACGGACGAAGAAGAACTTGATGCCCTAATCATGCCAACTGATGCAAAAGAACGGGAACGATTAGAGCTAGAAAGCGAAAAGCTGGCAATTGAAGATTTATTACAGAATCTTGAGCAGAAATTTGACTCTGCTGAGATTAATTCAACCGAGTATACCAAACTATACAAACGGTATAAACGACGACTCTACCAAATTGGCAAGGCTCTCGAGAAATACAAATAGTCCAGATCGAGGAGATTTCAATGGCAGTACGCGAGCGAAAACGACCAAAAAAGGCAAAGGTCGTTGAACTAGAAGCTGAAGTTTATGGAACGATTGCTACACTTGACAGCATTGCAGAAAAGTTTGAGGATGGAGATATTCAACCCACCTTGTATAAGCGTCAGCTAAAGTCTCTAGTCAGCGACACGGTCAAAGCACGACAGTTACTTGAAGCTGAAGGTGAAAGCTGGGAATCGTTTGTCGAAGAAGAAAAAATTGCTGAACGGTTTCCCACCGCTGTTGAAAAGCTCCAAATCGTGGAACGCGCTCCTGAAGGTGAACAAAAGGTTGAATTAGTAGCTCAGACCTCCGCCAGAATGGCTGCTAAAACGGCCGACATTGTCTCCGATCTTATCACGTTAATCGATATCGCCAAACTCGGTGATGTGGCTCGGATGAGCCTTATCGTCCCTCTTCTTGATGATTCCATCATTCTCTTGACTAAATATCCAAACTTCCCTCCCGAATATTGGATCCTTGTGGCAATGAAAGATTGGCGCAATCAACTACAAGAACGAGATCCCAACGATACTCTCACTCCAGAGGAAGCGAAACAGTTAGAATTCCAGGCCGTCCGATGGTTGAATGACTTCAAGCGCCGACTCCGAGAAATGGCGGTCGATGAATAGATGTTGAGGCAGATCGCTGATGGTACATCCCCTGCGTTCATTTGCAGAAATGCGCGAACGGTTGGTGAATGCTATCAATAAAGCTAATCTGCGCATAAACGCTGAATACATCTTGGAAGATTTAGACGTGGTCGTGGCCTTCTCTGAAGCCATGCTTGGTCCGAATCATCCGGTCACCCTTGAAGCCCAAGAATGGTACGAATATTTCTGGGCAAAATACGGAACTAATCTATCTCAACATGTGGAGGAATTAGAAGCACGCCGGTTTGCCATGCGAGCAGAAACTTGGCTCAATTACATGCGACAAATATGAGGAGAAAATCCAAAATGGGACTTTGGGAAATTGAAAAGCAAATGGAAATGGATGCGGCCTACAAGAAGAAACGTGTCAAGCTTATGCTCAAAGAACTTGAACACATGCTTCAAGCCATCTCTCAGCTACGAGATAAAGCCGACTCCTTTGAAAAAACCTACGGAGAAGTCTTGGAAGTCACTCCCGAGTATAGTGAAAAAGCAGCTGCCATAGCACATGAACTTGGCATAACCCTCCCCGGAATTCCCTTCTCTGAAGACATGAAAGAGAAACCCGGACTTGTCGAACGACTTACTGGACGAGGACGCTTCTACGATGAATTAGGCTTACAAATCTTAGATATCGCCAAACGGCGCCGTGATGCCACTGGAGGCATTATGACTCTTGCAGAAATCGTGCTCTTAGTGAATAAGCAGCGCCAAACGAGTGTGTCCCAAGTCAACATAGCCAAAGCCATTCAAAACCTTGCCAATGCCAAACTAATTCCTGGTATTCGGAAATTACCCTCAGGGATCCGAATCGTTGAACTCGTTCCACGCGAACTCACCAATGACCAAGTTGCCGTTCTCTCGTTAGCCAGCCGAGCTGGGCATACCACACTAGAAGAGATAATGACGAAAGCTGGATGGAATCGTGAACGTGCTGATGCGGCCCTGAAAAGTCTAGAATCCGTGGGTGCCGCGAAAATCGATAAATCCTACGTTCACGGCACTCGATACTTCTTCCCCGGGCTCAATCCCTCAGATTAAATCACTCACAGCAAATCAGCTAGACTTGGATCTCGACCACTTCGCGTTCGCTATCCAACCATTTAGCCTGTTTCTTTTCTACTAACCGTTGTAGAATATAACGAAGTTCAGATTTCGGAAGCGTCGCCAAATCCTTCCGGTATTCCTGAAGCTTGAAGAGAGTAAATGTTGTTCGTCCTGTTTTCAATGCCCATCGACGGATTTCATCCGCCCATTCATCATCCGTTTTCCAGGTAATGCGGATAATGCCCTCTGCCTCATCAACCCATCGCCCCAGTTCTTGTTTCACGAGCACACCAAGAATAATTTTGACTGCTTGATGGCGATCAGGACGAATCTCATTGAAAGGATCTAACATCACCAGTGTCCGGGTCGAGACAATGTGCATTAACATTTCTCGACAATAGTCAATGGTAAATCCTGCCCATGCTTCCCCCCACTGGTCCGTTTCCTCCTCGGAAGTGGGAATTACAAACATGAAACCGTACCGACCCCGTTTTGCAATCCATACAAATCGGCGGCTCAGTTTTTCCACAGCTTTACGGGCCAGTTCTTCGAGTTTCTTTTCTTCTTCCTCAGTGACAGGCAGCACAAGTACAGCCGTTTCATCTGATTCGGTTAAGCTCTCGGCATGTTCCCGTGTTTTCTTCAGAAGGTCCAACCAATCCTCTTCTGTAAGCGATACATCTGCTCGGAGCTCATCCCGCTCCTTTTCTTTCGAACGCTCCCTGGCTTTCTCCTTCGACACAACTTATCCCCTACGATCCATGCTTACTATCCCATTCAAGATATCGTGCTAGCTCTTCCGGTGAAACCACTGATCGGATATTTCTCACACTTTCCATAAAGTCTGATAATTGGACAGAACGCGCTTGGACTTCTTTGTCACGAATAGCTCCTGACGCATCTAGTTCCCGAATGGGTTGAAGCGTCGCTTCTCGACAAATTAGAGCGATATCGGAACCAGCATAACCCACGGTTTTTTCACCAAGTAAGTTAAAGTCCACATCCGGGGCAAGATCAATACCCCTTGTATGAATCTCAAAAATTCTCACGCGCGCTTCAAATTCGGGCATAGGAACCATAATCCGTCGTTCGAATCGACGACGAAACGCAGCATCCAAATCCCACGGACGGTTGGTCGCCCCTAAAACCACAATGTGATCACCCTTTCGACTCTTCATCCCATCCATTTCAATCAGAAATTGGGTTTTCAACCGACGCTCTCCACCTACCTGGTCTGAACCCCGCTCACCAGTAAGGGCATCAACTTCATCCATAAACACAATGGCAGGCTGTTCTTTCCGTGCAGATCCAAATAAATTCTTAACCAAACGCTCAGACTCACCTAACCACTTCGAAACTATCGACGCTGCGTCCGCGTTAAAAAATGTACAACCTGCCTCATTGGCGACCGCTTTGGCAATGAGCGTTTTTCCGCAACCAGGAGGTCCAAATAACAAAACTCCCTTCCAGGGGCGCCGTGCACCTGTAAATAAATCAGGTCGTAGCATAGGTAAAATGACAGACTCACGGAGCGCCTGTTTTGCCTCTTCCAGATCCGCGACATCCTCCCATTTGACATCCGGTTTCTCTTTGATGATCATACTATCAATATCATCTTGGAGCTCCTTATCCTCCTGATCTTCAAGCTCAACACCTTCAAAATCCGGAGCAGGACCCCCTGCTGGCAACCGACCACTACGGAGTGTCTTCGCCCGGGCTACATACTGGTCAGCTCTTTCTAAGGCAATTCGTCGCAACTGCGGATTCTTCGACACCTTCAGAACACGCACAAGGATATCTGCCGCTTCTATGTACTTTGACATCGCTGCAGACCGTTTCCCTTGTTGATCTAAGGTTAGAGCCTCTTTGGCTTTATTTTCAGCAAGTTGGAACATAGCTGCACTCGTCAATTCCCATCAACCTATAATGGACACTTATCTCTAGTCCACAAAACGCCTTCTTTAGTCTTTGCGGGTACGCACCATTAGATATCAAATTTTGCAGGTTAGCTTTCTGTGAATCTTTGAGGTGAAGTTAGACTGCTATTGTTAAATTCTCAAGATTGTTTTTTTGTAATATTGTAAAACTCATTGTTTATTCAGGCTATCTTTCAAAACAACATTTACCAATAGTTCCTTGTATCTCTCTTTTTCTTCTATCAATGGAAAATGCGCTGAATCTTCAAAAATGATTAGCTTTTTACCTTTTTCAGCATCTAAGTTGTAATAGAATTTCTCAACAAGAACTGTGGGTGTCATCATATCGTATCTACCTTCAAAGAAGTATACGGGAACTTTAATAGATTGAATTACTTCTCTAAGATTGACATTTTTCAATTCCTCCCACATTGCATTCATAGTAAAATGAAATCCCTTGTTTCTGAGCGCTCTAATTCCTTCTAACAATGAATATTCGGGTGAAGTTAAGAAGTGCATCGCTAAAGTTACCATTTTCCTAATAGGCTTATCACGCATGAGTCCTCCATAGTGGCTAGCGTGCCCTTCCATTTTTAGGAACTTTTTCGGTGATTCATAAGGTGGTGGGCCTATTGTTTTTATTGCATTTTGTCTCCCTACATCTCCGGATTTTTCAGCTTCTTCAATTAAAAAATCATATGTTGTTTTTTGTTGTTCATAGCTGTTTATTTCTTGCGCGACTCCTACATACGCATGTATTTTCTCCGGATATTTGTGTGCAGTCTTAATTCCTATTATCGTTCCCCCTGAATGCGCAACAATGAAAACCTTTTGCATGTGAAATCTGTTTCGCAAATAATCAATTAACTCATTACAGTCTTCAACAAATCTATCTAAAGCCATTGAATCAACTGGGATATCACGATTAAATGATTTGCCAGCCCCTCGTTGATCCCAATGAACTACCGTGAAATGTTTAATTAACTCCGCATCATATTTACGCGAACTTGACATCCCCAACAAAGGCGCACCAGGACCACCATGCAAAAATAGCAAAACTGGATTACTTTGATCTGTACCTCTGATAAATATCCATTGTT
>JBHLQC010000098.1:0-6232 GCA_048885185.1 Candidatus Odinarchaeota archaeon
TGGTCCTCCGAAGTAGCTAATATTCCTGTGATTAACGCAGGGGATGGAGCTGGGCGTCATCCAACACAAACACTCTTGGACCTCTCGACAATTCGGCGAAGCCAAGGCAGACTTGAAAACCTCAATATCGCCATGCTAGGAGACTTACGATTCGGTCGAACAGTTCACTCACTTTCATATGCGATTACACGGTTTACTGACCGGTTGAATTGTATTGCACCAGAAGGGCTCGAACTTCCCGCTGAAATCGTTATGGATCTCCGAGAACAGGGCAAAGAAGTAATTGAAACAACAGATCTTCAAAAAATCCTTCCTGAACTAGATGTGCTATACGTTACTCGAATCCAAAAAGAACGATTCCCCACTCCCGCTGATTATGAGAAAGTGAGTGGTATTTATCGGATCGATAATGAGCTCTTGAAAGGTGTGAAACCCACTCTCGACATCCTTCATCCACTACCACGGGTGGAAGAAATTGCCCCTGAGGTTGATAGCACTCCCTATGCTCGCTATTTCATCCAAATGTTCCATGGTGTTCTTGTTCGAATGGCGATTCTCACAATGTTATTGGAGGCATAAACAGGTGACTAGCAAAAAAACAAAACCGAGTAAGCCGACAACCGGAGACAAAGTCAATGAATTACTAGTCAAAAAAATCACAGCTGGAACCGTCATTGACCACATCACAGCAGGCTATGCTCTGGCAGTCTTACAAATTCTAGGAATCACTGGGCGCGAGGGAGACATCATTAGCATTGCTATGAACGTTCAAAGCAAGCGAATGAAGAAAAAAGACATCATCAAAGTTGAGGGTCGCGAATTAACCACTGATGAGATTAACCGGATTGCTCTTGTAGCACCCAACGCCACCATTAACATCATCCGGAAATACAAGATACACAAAAAAACACGAATTACCGTTCCTGATGAAATTGTCGGAATTGTGAGATGTCAAAACCCAAGCTGCATTACAAACAATGAACGAGGAATTACAAGCAACTTCAAGGTTGTAGGAAGAAAACCCGTCATCCTTCGTTGCAGTTACTGTAAACGTATCACAGGCCACGACCATATCATCGAACAACTCCTTGGACTCTGCTAGACCTCTGCCCTCAAACAAGAGGCGAAAATGAAATGGCAAAATTATTCGGACAAGCATTTATCAAAGAACTTGAAAAGCGAACGAAGTCTACCCAATCACGTGTTATTCATGCAATGGATATTGCTGACACGTTTCCACCTGGCGCTCCCGAATCAGCTCGTCAAGATCTAATTGAACGAGCGTGTCATCATGCAACAGCAGTCGAACCACACATTGTCGCCCTCAAACTCAATTATCCCCTAGTGCTAGCTACGGGATTAGAAATCGCCCATCATCTCAAGACTGTAGCTCCAAATCTTCCTCTCATTGCCGATTTTAAAGTCGCAGATATTGACAACACCAATGCTTGGATTGCCCGTCACACATACGCGGCAGGTATTGACGCCATTATTGTCCAAGGGTTCATTGGCGATGATGCTATCCAAGGCGTTCTGAAAGAAGCCCAGAATTATGGTGACCGTGGAGTAATTCTGGTTGTCGACATGAGTCATCCCGGTTCACTTCAATTCATCCATCCCCAGACACCGAAGCTAGCGAAATTAGCTGTCCAACTCAAAGTGACCGGAGTCATTTCTCCAGGAACCCGACCTCCCCATGTCCGTAATATCCGAACCTGGGTAGGACCTGATACCCTCGTTCTAGCCCCCGGAGTTGGTGCTCAAGGTGGAAAGCCTGGTTCTGCTATCGCTGCTGGGGCAGATTACGAAATTATTGGTCGATCTATCTATCAAGCTGAAGATCCCGCTCAAACAGCTGAAGAATTTGCTAAGCAAACCTTTCAAGCGGGTGAAAAACGGGATACAGGACCGTCGCAAAGAGAGATGTTCATCCGCAAAGTAGCCATGCTCTTAGATGATGTAGGCGCCATCAAATTTGGAAGTTTCACCCTAGCCTCAGGAAAAAAGAGCCCATACTATATTGATTTGCGAATCGTTCCATCATTTCCTGATGCCTTCTCAGGGTTAATTGACCTCTTTGTTGAATGGCTTGCTGGACACCCTAAGGTGTCCTTTGATCGAATTGCTGGTGTGCCTACGGCTGGTATCTCCTTTGCCACAGCTTTGAGTCAACGTCTCAATACACCGATGCTCTATGTTCGCAGCCAACCCAAGAAATACGGACGTCAACAACGAGTTGAAGGCATCCTCAATAAGGGCGATAAAGTGCTAGTTGTCGATGACCTCATTACTGATGGTGGGAGTAAACTCGAAGCCGCAAAATCTGTTCGGGATGTTGGAGCGAAGGTGTCTGATGTCTTGGTTGTGGTTGATCGAGAACAAGGTGGGACTAACCAACTTGCTAAAGAGAAGCTAACGCTGCATTCCCTTTCACCAATTACACGAATCGTACGGGCTTTATTTGCTGAAAAACGATTATCCCAAGAGGAAACCAATGGCATTCTAGCTTACATCGCAGAAGACCAATAGCAGCGTCTTGATTATTCAGATTTTTTGAAAATAACGAGTTGGTTTCCAACATATACAATGAATATGAGACCAATTATTCCAAGAATGAAGGCCATCGGGTAATGTACAACCTCAAATGGCACTACAATCGATGCTGGTGCCCATAGTTCAAATACAATACGAAGAAAATTCCCTACAACGATAACTAGCACCGAGATTACCCCTATATTGAGTCGATCTGGAGGGGGCTGGAGCGATCTGTCAGCCAATAACAGCAAGAGGAGGCAGGGAAATAAGGTAATAAGTCCTGCACAAGCGTTATCAATCTCCCCTCCAACCAATCGACCAGTCCCCAATTCCTGAACTATGACAGAAATCTGTGCTCCGCCAAAATGTGGGGTGAAAGAAAGCCAATATGGGACATTTAATGCTCGAAGAGTAGTCGAAACTGTTTGGCCAATAAGGTACTGGAAAGGCCAGAAATCAATGAAAATTATTGGCACTGCAGAAACGGTGATGACAAGAATCAATCTCCGAATTTGAGTTACTTGAAAGGCTCGTGATGATTGTAAGAAAATTGTTGTTCCAATAATGATCGATATTAGGGAAAGGGTGATGAGAAAAACAGGTAGCACGGCATAACCTACACCTCCTAGGGTTATGAGACTGAATCCGGCTACGAAGTGAAAAATGGCTGGAGAATCTTCATAAGTGTGACTGATTCGTTTCATGATTTTTTTAACTCCCTTGTGGCGCTAGCTTGGGCAAGCCATATCATTAGGATTTGCAGGGTGACGTTTTCCTGTACTATCACGTGTCCATCGACCAAAGTCGGTATTCTTCAATGTCTTGGCATCAAACACCGGACCCTCATGGCAAACACGTCGTCCCTTAGTATCAATTATACAATGCCCACAGAGGCCAACTCCACACTTCATATAGCGTTCTAAGCTTACTTGTAATGGAATTGGAAACTTCTGGAGGAGGAGGTTCAAACTTACAAGCATACCCTCTGGACCGCAGGCTAGACAGGCTGCGTATTTGGTTTTAGCTTCAAGCAGAGAGGCTGCACCATCAACGGATGTGCCTTGAATGCCTTCAGAACCGTCATCAGTGGCAACTACAAGGTTTCGCAAATCGAGCTCTTTGAATGACTGGTGGAAGAGGAGCTCTTCATTAGTTGTAGCACCAAGTGCGACATCTACAACGAATCCATTATCCAAGGCTGTTGCTGCTGCAAATAATATCGGTGGTGTGCCACACCCACCAGCCACTAAAAGGAGAGCTTTTCCTTTCGATCCTTTGGGGAAGACAAAACCCTCTCCAAGGGGTCCACGAACACCAAGAAGATCACCTGGTTTTAGCTTATGAAGTGCTGTGGTTGCATCACCTACACGGGCTGCTGCAAATTCGACTTGATCTCCACTTGCATTGGAGATACTCATGGGTATCTCATCTATTCCAGGAATCCACACCATCATAAACTGTCCTGGAGTTGCATTCTGAGCAATTGGTGCCGCAGAAAGAGTGAACCTCTTAGCACTTGGTGTCTCTGTTGTTATATTGAGAATTGGAGTGACAAGGGGTTGGAGTGTTACTGATGGTGTCAGATTCTTGTTGGTTGTCATTCTTCTTCACGATTAAAGATGGTTGTTCCTCCAAGGAGGGTGCGTTGAACTAAGCCTTTCACTTTCCACCCCTCAAAAGGCGTAAGAGTTGATTTGTTGTGGAGCGTTTCACTTCGTAATGTGGAGGAGGCTTTGGGATCGAATAAGACGATATCTGCATCGGCTCCTACAACAAGTTGTCCCTTCTCAATCCATTGAGCGTTTCGGATTCCGAATCGCTTTGCAGGATTATATCCCATCATTTGGACAAGCATTGGTAACGACATTTCTGCTTTATGAACCAACTTGGTGTAGAGGAGGGGCAGTGTAGTTTCAACTCCGATAATTCCTCCGGGGGCGGTGGCAAAGTCAGCATCAGATCCGGTTTTTTCAGCTGTTGTGTGTGGAGCGTGGTCCGAGGCAATAATCGTAATTTGTCCGGCAAAACAAGCGTTGAGTAAAGCTTCTGTATCTTTAGTCGAACGAAGCGGCGGATAACTTTTCGCGATAGGTCCAATTTTTGCCAGGTCTTTGACCGTGAGAAGCAGATGGTGGGGGGTGACTTCAGTCGTTACAGGTATGCCCTTATGTTGAGCGGCAAGGATATGGCGAAAGCCTGCAGCTGTCGAGATATGACAAATATGAAGGCTACATAGTGGCGGCTCAGCAAGAAGTGTTTCAATGCATTCCACTTCTGCTTCAGGTGGTCGGCTAGCAAGAAATGCATATGAAGATCCGTCTGTTGGCTCTGAAAGCTTCGATGGATCTTCAGCGTGAATCGTAAGTGGGGTTCCCAGAGGTGCAAGATAAGGAATTGCAGGGGCTTCTTGGTGAGGCATGTAGATCTTAAATGATATGATGCCTGCATCGATAAGATGGTTGGCCATGTCAACTAATGCGAGCTCTTGACTTTCCCAATTCGTTTCATTGGTAAGAGATGCTTCTTCAGCCAGATAGGGGCCACCATGGAACGCAAAATCCACTACACATTTCTTTTCTGCCCGTTGGATTTTTTCAGATAGTCGTTCTGGAGTCGTAGTGGGCGGCTTCGTGTTCGGCATATCGATAATTGTTGTGATACCACCTGCTGCCGCGGCTAATGAACCCGTACTGAAATCTTCCTTCTCGGGAAACCCAGGATCACGAAAGTGAACATGAGGATCCACCAGTCCAGGAATTACGAGGTAGCCGGAAGCATTAATGGTTTCATCGGCTTCCTCTTGAGCACTCTTTCCAGGTTTGATAATCGCTGTGATGAGTCCATTGTCTACTAGGATATCTCCTTCTTCGATGCTTTCGGACAAGACCAGGCGTCCATTCATTATTTTCAGGTCATGGACCGCCATTCTAAATTTTCACGTCCTGCGGTTTCATCCGTCCTGTTAATTGGGTAATTCGTTTGATTTGGTGGCGCTTCATGTATGCTGTCAACTCATTGCACACTTGAGTGAAAATCGTGGAGCCCCGGGTTAAGACTCCTGTACCAATTTCAACAGCTCTTGCGCCGGCAAGGAAATATTCGATGACATCTTGACCTGTTAGAATTCCTCCGACTCCAATAATCGGGATGGTGAGTCCAGATCGATATAATTCCCAGACAGCCCGTAAGGCAATTGGTTTTATCGCTGGACCAGATAATCCACCAATCCCAGCTCCTAAAAGAGGTCTACGAGATTCAGCATCTAAGGCGAGGGCAGGAAGTGTGTTCAAGGCAACGACAGCAGAAGCACCGGCTTCTTCAGCAGCTTTTGCAACTTGTACAAGTCGTGGGTAATCTGTTGAACCTGGAAGCTTCACCCAAACTGGGATTTCCTTCTTTGTTTTTTTAACGACTTGGGAAACAACGGCACTAGTACTTTGTGGATCCATACCGAGGAGATATAGTGATCCAACATGGGGACAGGACACATTCAGCTCAATTGCCGTCACATCTGCTTTACGTAAGGCAATAGCTACTTTGGCAAACTCTTCGGGGTTACTCCCCAACACGCTCCCAATCACCGGAATACCCTGTTTCACAGCGATATCAATTTCAGGTAAATACTCCTCAATCCCTGGGTTTGGAATCCCCATAGCATTCATTAGGCTATCCCCATAGAGTCCTACAATTCGAGGAC
>JBHLQC010000099.1:0-6231 GCA_048885185.1 Candidatus Odinarchaeota archaeon
ATGTCCGTATGGCCCATGAACAGGGCTTGGGCAATGGGGATCTTTGCACCAAGAAAATTGTAGGCGATGATGTGGACGGTGTCTGCTTCGATTACAAAACAAAGCTTGATCCCGTCATTCGATTTGACCGATTCTTCCGTAGCAGTTTCCTTGAACCGTTCATGATGCGATCCGCCTTCTTCAATGTCAATGTGAAAATAAGCCATTATTTGCGCGACATCTGGCTGAAAACCCGTGGTAAAAAGCACATTGACCGGATCATGAAAACTTCTTGGGGTAAACTCTTCCGTCGATATCTCTAGCCCTGGTTGGATTGTTCTCACTCGTACTTTTCTGATACTCTATTGGCATAAGGCTTTTGAGTCCAAAAGTGGCACAAGCCCTTACTGAGTTAACTTTTCGCTACATATTGAGTGAATGAGTGTGTACCTACCTTGACGGATGAGCAATCTGATCCCAAACCACAAGGATTTACTTGGGAAAGAATTCGAGACGCTCTGAACCTCAAGGACATCCCTCAACTCCTACGTGATGATGGCTTTTGGGCTGGCCTCATCGTTCGACTCGTGACATTAATCGGTTTTCTTCTTTTCCTCAACGTGGCTGGCGACCTCAATGATATGAATGAATTAGTCTTCAAAGGAATGGCGAACACCCTTCAACTCATTAATCCCTATGGTCAATCCTATATCCTGCAAACCTTCGGTGGCCCATACACGCAGGACTACTTCAACTATCCTCCCTTTGCGATTCTTTTCCACCTCCCCTGTATGCTCTGGCCAGGGCCACAAAGCATTGGAACTATTGATTTTATGCCCGCGTTTTTCCTGCTCCACACCTTTTTTGATTCTGTTACTTATTATCGGCTCTGGCAAAGAGACCATCGCATCATCTCGAAAATCATTTGGATTAATCCCTTCTTCGTCTTCGTTGGCGTCATCACTTTCATGTCTCTCCCCCTCATGCTACTCACGCTAGCTCTGTTGAATATCGATAAGCCCATGCAAAGTGGTTTGTATTCTGCTCTTCTTGCTGCGACTTACCAAATGGGTGCCCTCTTCGTCCCCTTTCTCATGATCTATCATTGGCGACGAGGGCAGTTACGGCAAAATGTACTCGGCATGATACCTATTCTCTTAATTGTCTTAGTGTTCTTTGTCTGGAACCCCTTCTTCTTTGTCCGAGATCTGTTAGTTATGCAAGTCGGTCGCCCTCACGTGAACTGGCAAGACAATAATCCCTTGAGTCCCTATTATAACCGGTACTATCAGACGGCCTTCATCTTTATGGGTTCCATCCCTTCGATTGTGTTTAACATCGCGATTTTCATGGGTGTACCACCACCGATTGCTCCACAAATCGCTCCAATCATGATGGCTTTTGTTGGGGTCCTCGGTGTCCTTGCAGGGATTTACTTCTTTAAGAATTCCAGGAAAGCCCTTGCAATCTTTTTGCCAGGCGTCCTCCTTGCTTTATTTATCGCCAGCACATCAGAGGGACTCACGCATTATTGGATACTTTGCCTTACTCTGCCTTTTCTGTTCTGGGCTCAACGAGATTCGTTCAGAACTCGACCTGATGAAGAAATTTCAGAAGAAATATCGGAGCCTCCCTCGCGAATATCAGAAAAGGATACTAATGGGGAGGAAAAACTAGAGAGTCCACCACCCAAAGAAATTGAACCGATAGTGACGAGAACTTCGGATGCTCGAACCTCACTTTTTATGAGAATTCGATTTGCTATTGTTAGAAGTTTCAAGCTTTATCGTCTCTGGTGGAAAGAAATTGGACTTGGCATCGTTCTCCGGGTGTTTGCACTAGCCCTCATTTTGTATGTCGCAAGTGTCAATCCCTTCTTCCCTGATATCAATGACATGAATGAGTTGCTTACTAGTGGGCTTACGTATATGTTTCAAGGGCTCAATCCTTATGGGCGTGACTATTGGCTGTCGGCGCTCGCTCAAGGTCCGTGTGATATTTATCATCAAGGATTCATTAACTACGGTCCTGGAAGTCTGTTGATTCATATTCCCTGCATGATTTACCCCTATTCGTTCGACTTCGCTGGTTGCATGGATTTCCAGCCTAGCTTTATGATCTTGCATGGTTTCTTTGACTTTCTCCTATTTGACCGCTTGATGCGTCGTGGTCATCGAATCGTCGCTCTATTCGTGTTTTTCAATCCCCTAATATTTACCCTAAGCTTTGTGACTCACATGAGTGTCGTCCTCTTCATACTCTTTATGGGCTATGAACAATGGAAGGATCCCTTCTGGTCAGCTTTCTGGTTAGGACTCGGAGCAATCACTTACCAATACATTGCCTTGCTCCTCCTCTTTGCTATCGCTTATCACCTCCGGAGCTATCGAAAATGGATTATCGGTATTCTCCCTGCGGTGGCTATTCTTGGTGCGTTTCAGATATGGGCTTCAGTAGAAGCAATCCTTTACAATGATCCGAATCGCCATTTAGCATTGTTAAATGACTTGGTGTTGGTCCAAATTCAACGATCCTACGAGGCATGGCCTCTACATTGGCACTCTTGGTGGAGTTGGACTGGGTCGGTTCCCGCTGTCCTTTTCAATTGTATCTGGATTGTCGATAGTTGGATAAAAACAAGCCTTGGCTTCATACCTATTCCACCTACAATGTGGGTGCTAATTGGTGATCCTCTTCAAATAGTGACTCGTGATCCTCTCATCCAACTTACAGGGGGATTAATTCTTGATGGAATTCGGATTTCAACCTTATTTACCGTCGTGGCTGGACTCGTTATAATTTTGTTTTTAATAAAGCTAGTACGCTCATCGAATTTCAAAAACAGTATCACGTACAGTGCGATTGCTATGGGACTTTTCTTGGTTGGGGCTCCGGCAGGAATCTGGCATCACAACTTCATCATTGTAATTCCGGTGTATTTCCTTTGGGTTTACAGGTCTGTTTTTCCTGATAGGGACCAAAAATCTTGATTTAGGTTCAGTCAATCTCTGATTTTCATGACCGATAATACCCAAGTATTTAAATCCGCGGGTTTCCTGTATTCCCAACAGGCTTGCATGCTTGCAATCGAGGGTAGGATGTACACCTATGGCTACTAGGCTAAAGAGAATTGAAGCGGCACGAGAACTTCTCAAACTCTTCCACACTAGGAAGCGTATCGAGACCATTATGGAGAAACACACCTCTCCGCCAGGTGAGTGTCCGTTCTATGATAAGAAAATGCTCAGCCATTGCAGCCTAGACCCTCACGCTGCGCACCTCCAAGATTGTCGTGGTCGCACCTTCAATGAAGGAATGCTCTGTGAAACCATTGCTGACCTACCCTTAGATCGGCGAGCTAGTATCACCTTTTCGAATGCCCTCGAAGCCCTACGCGAAGCCCAACAACAGGACCCCCGAACCCTCAGTGCCTTTCTCAGTGCATTTACTGACGGCTACTGGGAACTCCTCGCTGAAGGTGGTCTTGCTGATCACGAGATTCTAACCAAAAATATTCTAGAATTGGAAGCACTTTTAGCAGAATATTTTGCTGATCGCCGATTTGATTTACGCGGAGAAATTAAGGATGTCGTGAATGATTTAACAGAGGAGTTTCGTCGACATCTTGAACCTTCTATTAAATGCACATAATACGTTCTTTGCACCTTACTAGATGGACGACTGTGTCTATTTATTCCATCCCACAAATAGGGGCGCTTCTTGGATGTAAGGACGTCCAGTGATTAATGCAAGTTCAGCCTTTGCCAATTCGCGACCAATATAGGCTGCATGGTCTAATTGAGAAACGAGTTTTCGGGTTAGGATGGCATCGATGAGCTGCTGAGCGCTGGTTCCTTTCAGTTCAATTGTGGGAACCTCGGTGCTTCCCGAAGCGTAATGGCGAGCAACAATTTGACCGTGGTTACGGTCAATGTGAAAGGTGAAATAACCAGTTGCATCAAGTCGATGGACCAAGGCTTCTTGGCTCACATCCACTTTCGGATATTCTGCATCTGGAATCGGTTCGTAGGATAGTTCAGGGAATCGTTTGGTTTTGAGTAATAATAGATCAATACCGAGATCTTTGGGGGGTGCTCGTCGGCGACGAGCGAGATACATCATCTGTGTTGATTGATGAAGTTCATGCACTGAACCCTTAGTTTTGGGACTGACTTCAGTCGTTAACAACAATGAGACACCAAGTTCTTGGGCTATACCTGCGAGTACTGCATTAGCCCCAGGACTATCTGCATCTAGCAGTTCAGTGATGTTCCCCACACCCATCAACAAAGGAACTTTGGGATGTTGGTCATGAAATTCGATATAAGCACGGAGCGCTTTTGTGAGTCCGGGACTAATTAGAGGGTCAAAGAGGGGATCTGCAACGAGTTGCTTGAAACCAAGACTCCGTGCATTGGATAAGTTATCAACAAGAAGTTCAATTCGCGTATTAAGCGCCTTGGGAATTTCAGCTCCTTCTTGACTTGCAGGAATAACTGTATAGGTTACGCCTTTTCGATAGCGTTTCGGGATATCCATCATGTTGTCCTGATCAAGACTCAGAACGAAATGTGCACCACCTTGAAGGCCTGCTGTAATTTCTTGGGCATTCATAGAGTCAATGCTTATGGGAATATGAACCTGCT
Source organism: Candidatus Odinarchaeota archaeon (assembly GCA_048885185.1). Classification (GTDB taxonomy): domain Archaea; phylum Asgardarchaeota; class Hermodarchaeia; order Hermodarchaeales; family Hermodarchaeaceae; genus Hermodarchaeum. The sequence continues at coordinate 4,626 of JBHLQC010000099.1, forward strand.
GACGTAGGAACTTGACAATCGTGTTCGCAGCATCTGGATTAGGCGATCCTGCCACCATCCCGACATCAATAATGCTAGCACCGCTTTTCGCAAAATACTGAGCAAGACGAAGGAGTTCTTCTTGAGATCTAAGGGGTGCATCGGTGATTTCAGCAATTACACGCATGGGCATCCGTGGACCAATAAGTACCGTAGAGTTACCTTTTCCTATTTCTAAATACTCAGCTGGTAGAGGTCGCTTAGGACCTTTTTCCCCCTTCGCGATATCTTGTCTCGCTTTTTTCGCAAGCTGCTCCGCTATAAACAAATCTGCTGGCTGAGTAGTTGAAAGGCGAGATTCAACATCAAAGAGGTTTTCAAGGAGAATTGGAAGATCAGCAGCATGTCGGGTCCCTTTGTACGTGGGAATGCCCACACTTTTTGTGACGATATCAGTGTCGCCTGAAACCATTCCCGGCAAGAGAATGAGATTATAATCTTCTAGTGGACCCCGTAGACGTATTTGTGAAGCCACATATTTGGGATGAAGAAATGCAGCTACAGCTATCGGCAATACGAGTACATCAAAGGTGTGTTGAGTTTGTGTTTCATTGAGGATTTGGCGTATTAAGGGTTCAGCTAATTTTCCTGTAACTAGTAGCACTTTCAAATGGGGTATACCTCCTACATTACGACACAACGGTTACTCTTCGTCCCATGCAAACTCAGCGATGTCGCGGTTTGGAATACCGGGAATGCTAGTATAGATGCCAGTCAAGTTGATGATGTGACTTTCACTCCAAGTTGCCAACCACGATAATAATTCCTTTGCGACCAATAGCTTTTGTTGTTTGATAGGACTTGCTCGAATATCCTGATCTAACTCAGGCTTCGAATATTTTCCAATTATATTACCTAAATCCATGCCGACCAAGGCAATTCGTTTTGCTCCTAGACCTTCTGCCCAGAAGGCACATCGATCACCATCGGTGAATCCTCCGAGATTGTGAACTTCGGGTTGTGGTCTAGCTTGAGTGGAACCCATGGTCTGACTCTGTCTCATTCTTGGAACCCAGAGTTGAAGCGCTGGGATATTATCACCATGGGCGTGTATCACGACAATAGCACCCTGCTGTTGAGCTGCCACAATATCATCCATATTACCATCTAGATCCGTCAAGACAAAATCAGGCACAACTTCATATTCTAAACAAGCAGTTGTTGCACCATCAGCTGCAAATACAATTGCATCTTCAAATGCAATATTCGTGACTACATGCTCCAAGTTTTGACAAATTGATGGTCCTGCACCACAAACAACGACATTCTTTCCTTGAACCTTCTTTCGGGCATCTACTAACGAGTAGGCAACATGCTTGATGTATTCACTCAGTAAATCTGCTGCTTCTTGATCAGTTGTGATATTGTATCCAAACTGGTCAATGATTGCTTGGTATCGAGGCCACCATGTTTTCAGGTCAATTGGACTCACATGTAACACCTGCTATGGGATTTCCACAAAATGAAATGATTGAATTCAAATGATTTTAGGGTGAATGATTTTCATTAATCTGCCGTCGCGCTTCTCCCATAGTAATCGTTTCTTCAGCCACCAAATCATGACGAT
>JBHLQC010000100.1:0-6168 GCA_048885185.1 Candidatus Odinarchaeota archaeon
CCCTTAATGCCATCGCAAAGAGAATTCGGGGATCACCAATTGCCTTATTCATATCAGGAAATTTACCCACACGACCCTTCTCGGGTTTGGATATCTCACCCTTAATCAGATGCCCAAAGAATCGCATGATATACCACCTTCTTACTTTTAGTGGAAATTCGCGAGTTTGGTAGAAGCTCGAAAGTACCTGCTATTATGCCTATCACTTACTCAAGAATTCTGCTCTAAGTATTTGCGAGGATCCTAATTCTTATCCCAGGGGTCCCCACATGGCTCGTGACCGTTTTTTATAAATTATTGCCTCCCCCTCCCTGAGCATTTCTAATGCCTTGAGTAGTAGAAATGGAGACAACCCTTCCTCTTCAATGATTTCAAGTATTTCCGAGAGCATGAAATAGCCATCTAGTTTATCTTCAACAGCTGCAAGTTCGTCCTTTGCGATATCATCAGGTAATGAGTACCGTTTCATCGCATCATACATAACCGGCTTGACCATGATCTTAGGCGCAATTTGTGCACTTTCAGCCAATGCTGTAAAGATACCCGGGCGAATTGATTCGTTGTTTTCCGTTGCTGCGTCAAGAATCTTCAGGTAAATCTGAAAAGTAGCTCTTGTGAGTGGTTCAGTCTCTTCAAGGGAAGCAAACGAGGTTAATAACAGAGGTTCAAGACTTCCAATTGTTTCATCACTGTCAACAATAAACCGTCCTTTTATCCTGCCAGATGGAGAAATGAGATTATCAAGGGTTGGTCCCGCCTCTTTAAGTGCCACGATGCCAATGCCTTTAGAATCTGCGTATTCTACTCCACGAATCTTCACTAACTCCTTTAGAAGAGTTGGCATTTCAATTATTTTATCCTTAGATTTTAGCACTTTCAATGTGACTGCTAGTTGATCTTGGAGGTCCTCAGTTACGAGGGTTTCATGGCTCTCAATGCCTCGAACATGGTAATCTGCATCAATGTAGAAGACAAGGAGGTGACTTGGTGTTCCATGAACATTTACAATCGAAACAGGATAGGACGTAGCGGATTTGATTTTGCTTTCGTCGACTCCTATTACGATGCGTTTCCTGCAAATAGGGCAATCAGCCCACACCTCTTTTTCCATGAGCACCGCATCACCCAATCATTATTGAAAGCCATTATCCACCGCAAATCATAGAAACCCTTTACAATTGGAAAGGGTTTGTTAGGACTTCGTCAAGATAATTTTTGATGAAGCGGTTTTATTTGTTCCGAAGATGAGTTCGTTTCAAATGTATCATTAAAGGAAACCCCAAAGCCTGTAGTAACTCATCGAAGCCTGTTGGCCAGTTAATTTTACACTAGGTTAGAAGTACTCCTTGTGATTTCAAATCCTTCGCGATATCCTCAAGCCCTAGCGTTTGAAGAATGTTATATGTGGGAATTCCTGTCTTAACGTCCCAGCCATAAAGTTTGTAGTATTCATCTAACATGGGCTCTAAATCAACTGTTTGTCCTTTGCTTGGACCACTGGGAAATGGGTCATGTGTAAAACGACGGGGTAATCGATCATCTTTTCGCGTAATGCCTTCACGAACGTTAAAGCTCCGTTTCAATGTCACTAATCGCGCTCCAATATGCATCATTTCCTTGACACTATCAAAAGCGGGTTCACCTGTCACTGAGGCTAAAAGGGGAGCAAAATCTTCAACCCAGAATATCGGGGGCCATGAACAGGTGTACCAACACACAATAAGACTATCGCGAATCGTGTAGACCTTTTCAGTCACCACCGTGGCTAGAGCTTTGTGGGTTTCCACGTAAGGGTCACAGATTTCTGGGAGTTTGTCCTCTCCGAAGCGTTCTGCTGCAACGTCTTTGTAAGCCAACTGATCCATCGTTACAAGATTTCGTAAATGGTCGGCTCCTCGGGCTGACACAGCATGACCCAAAGCCATGGATCGATGGGCTCGTCCATCCTGCCCTGAAATTTCCATCCCTTTGACTGTCATATCATAGGGTTCTGCTGCGGCACCTTTTTTCTTAGCAATACGGTGGCTTCCTTCTGCTGCTAGGTCTCCCAAGCCCTTTCGTTCAGCAATTGCGTGCACCAATTGAACAAGAGCTTCTGCATTACCCCATCGAATATCCAATTCGCGCCGTTCTTCTTCGGACAATAGATCATGCTCGGCCAATTCCATGAGAAAGGCAGCCGTACAACCCGCGCTGATTATATCTAATCCATATTCATTGCACAAGTGCTGGGTTTGCAAAATTGTTGGAATATCATCAATTCCCACATTACTCCCCATTGCCATAATGCCCTCATATTCCGGGCCTTCAGTAATGAGCCCCTTATAGGCTCCTTCTTCAACTTTGAATGCTTTCTTACACGCTAGTCGGCATGTCGCACAGGCTCGTGTGGTGTGATAATAGTGGTCGTGAAAGGTTTCAGCGGAAATTCGGTCCCATCCCTCGTAGACTCCTTCTCGGTGGTTATAGGTGGGTAACTCTCCGATATTTTGTTTGGTTGCCACTAGAATAGGCGTGCCATATTTACGCATTTCCAGAGCTTGAGGATTTTCTTGGACTCGCTTATGACCGTCTTCCCACAGGGCTTTGAAGCGTTGGGGATCTGCCACGTCAACACTCCCTGTTCCCCGCACCACGATGGCTTTCAGATTTTTACTTCCCATCACTGCTCCTAGTCCTGTCCGCCCTGCTGCGCGAGCTCCATCCACCATTATCGCTGAATATCTTACCAGATTTTCTCCACCAGGACCAATTAGGGCTACATGGCCATGTTGCTGTTTTAGATTTTTTCGCAGTTCTTTGGAGCCTTTGAGCGTTTTCTGTCCCCAGTATGGTGTTCCAGAATGAAACTCTATCTTTTCATCAACAATAGAGACTACCGTAGGCTTCTCAGCTTGTCCCCCAATAATGATGAAATCATATCCCGCATATTTGATTTCAGGTCCAAGATGTCCCCCGACATGACTTTCCGCCCAAATACCAGTAAGCGGCGATTTACTCACCACAGCCATGCGACCTGCTGTTGGCCACACTGTGCCAGTAGCTGGACCCGTACAGAAGTACAACTTATTCTCAGGTCCCAACGGATCAATGCCTTTTGGCACTTCATGGTAAAGGAGGTGTCCAGCATAACCAGTTCCTCCAATGAACCGGCGTGCGAGATCCTGAGAGGTGGACTCGGTGGTAACATTCTGAGTAGTCAAATCGATGCGCAGAATCTTACCCGCATAGCCTTTGTACATCCTACTTACCTCCCTGCCGATTTAGCGGCAGTTCCTTTTGCTGAAGAAAGAATTCCAAGGCCTCCATCATATCCTCGACACCGAATTCGCCTTCAATCGGCTTATCAGTATACACTAACGCTTCAGTAGGGCAGAATTTGACACATTGCGGGTCCCCACCACAAAGGTCACATTTCAAGGGAAACTGCGTATCCTTATCCAGGCGAATCGCTAACTTCTGCTCGGAAGCCACTGTATCAAGTCCTATGACACAGGCACTCACACACGAACCACACTGAATACACAAGTCCTGATCAACCACGACAGCATTTGTCTCTGCATCACGGGAAATGGCTTCTTCTGGACATGCTTCAAGACATGGGGCATCAGCACACTGCTGACAAACCACGGGCACATCCTGAACGGTCTCATCAAAAGACAGAACCTGAATACGTGCTTTACTTGGCTGAAATCGCCCTTCATGTCGCTCACTACATGTCAATTCACAAACACGGCATCCAGAACATCGATTGGGAATCACAGCAACCCTCAAAATCTATCACAAACCTGGTAAAATCCTCACCTAGAGGGCTCTGATATGTCAAAAAAAGCTTATGAATCAACCTCGAGATTTTGATTGTGTCACCTTCCTCACCGAACAGTTTTTTAGAGTCCGACCGTAAACCCAAGAATAGAACAGAGCAACTTCAGCGGGAAGCGCGCAACCGTGGAAGACGAAGGCATAATGCTCAAACTCGTCATCGCAGGCGAAGGTGGCGTGGGCAAAACCACAATGGTCCGACGATATGTTGAGGGGACATACCATGACAGCATTTTGACCGTCGGCGCTGCTTTTGCAGCGAAGCGATTATTAGTGAATAATAGTGAGGAGCAGACGGCTGTTAAGTTGCAGATTTGGGATTTTGGTGGGGAGAAGCGGTTTCGGTTTTTGTTGCCGAAGTTTTGCCTTGGGGCACGTGGGGCGATGCTTGCCTTTGATTTAAATCGATTTAGTACGTTTTTGAAGCTTGATCAGTGGCTTGAGCTTATCCGGGATAACACCGAAGAGATTCCTATCGTGTTGATTGGGATGAAGGCGGATTTACAGCGGGCGATTGAGCAAAAGGAAGTTGTCAATTTCGCGAAGACACATAATTTGAAAGCGTATTTTGAGACGAGTTCAAAGGATGATGTGAATGTCACTCCTGCTTTTGAGTATATTGCGAAAGAAATGCTAGATTATGTGCAGCAACGCGTGAATAAATCCGCTTAGGATTACATTTTAAATCAACTCTGCTTTTATTCCCTCCTTGTAATAGGTGACTTTAACTTGAAAGACAAAGTGCTCAAAACGTTTGGAAAAACCCATTACGTATCAGAACTGGTTCCCTCGATGAAAGACAAATCAGTCACACTCACTGGATGGGTTCACCGTAAACGCGAACATGGTGGTGTCATTTTCATCATTGTACGCGATCCCACAGGTGTTGTTCAGGTGGCAGGACATCGTGGGCAAATGCCAGATGCGATTTTTGATGCTATGCAGCAAGTGACTGTCGAATCGTCCATTATTGTTACGGGAATCATTGCAATTGATAAACGCGCTCCAACGGGTATAGAGTTGAAGGTCACCGAATTTCAAGTCATTAATCTCGCTGATTCAGAGTGGCCCTTGGAAAAGGATGCGGGTGATGCGTTTCTATATGACAAGCGACACCTCTATCTTCGCAGTCCTAGCCAAACATCGATAATGCAAATTAAAGCTGGGATTAGTCGCGCGGCTCATCAATTCTTTGATGGCGAGGGATTCACTGAAATCTTTCCCCCCGTCATGGTGGGGGCTAGTGTAGAGGGAGGAGCTACCCTCTTTCCTTTCAAGTACTTTGGAAGTACTGCATATCTTAGTCAGAGTGCACAGTTGTATGAAGAGGCGGCAATTTGTGGCTTGGAAAAGGTGTATTTGTTGTCGCCGAGTTTTCGTGCCGAAAAGCATCGGACCCGTCGACATCTGACAGAATATTGGCATTTAGAATCTGAGATTCTCTTTGGGACTCATGATGATATTATGGGTGTAGAAGAACGGCTCGTTCACGCGATGGTCTCCTATGTGGAAAAGCATCACCAGAGCCAATTGAAAATTCTTGATGCTAAGGTACGAGTTCCCAAACTACCTTTCAAACGCATTACTTATGATGAGGCTGTGGAAATTGCTGGTCAACAAGGGTTCACAGTTAGATGGGGTGAAGATTTGGGGACCGAAGCTGAACGCGCAGTATCGAAGCAATTCAAAGATCCCTTTTTCATCATGGGGTATCCAACTGCAGCTCGGTCATTTTATCATATGCCTAATCCTGCACGTCCTGAGGTTACCTTAAGCAGCGATCTGATTGCACCAGAAGGATATGGTGAATTGACTAGTGGTGGTCAGCGTATCCACGATTTAGATCTTCTGTTAGAACGGATTAAGAATGAAAAACTGGATCCGTCTGCCTACGATTGGTATCTCGAGTTGCGGAAATTTGGATTACCCCCGCATTCAGGGTTCGGGATGGGGCTAGAACGATTTTTAGTTTGGCTTTTGCGCCTTAAACACATTCGCGAGGCGTGCCTGTTCCCCAGGACGCCAAGCCGGATACATCCTTAGATTGTCGTAAAGTAAACTTTTTTCATTATCATTCGGAGGTCGGGGCAAGCTTAAAGATGAGTGTCCGTTCTAGTAACCAGCTCGGATATCTAGGTGCCTTGTATGGTAGTACATGCAGTGTGGATAATCGATACTAGTGGAATCCCACTTTACCATAAGGCATATTCGCCCCTCGAGTTTGATCCAACGCTATTTAGTAGTTTTTTCTCTTCTCTAGTTCATTTCCAAAGTGAAATGATGGGTCGGCAATTACAGGATATCACTTTCGAAGATCTCTCCTTTAGTTACATTGTGGATGCTGGG
>JBHLQC010000101.1:0-5978 GCA_048885185.1 Candidatus Odinarchaeota archaeon
GATGTGAACATCCTGTAAGCAGAACTAGCCCATTCGATTCTGCATTAACAACTATACCCTGCTCTTTGAGTGTTTTTTGTCCAAAGGCTCCTGTTGTGGCTACTCCAGAGCGAATCAGCCTGCTCTCTTCAGCAATCTGTCGTCGTATATTTGCCTTACTAAGTGTTTGTTCAATCGCGTCATGATGGGCTGGTAAGAATGCAACAAGGTCACTATGTCGAATAAGTTCCAAGGCAGGTGCAAGAGCACCGAAATGATCATGATGAAAATGGCTGATAACCAATGCTCGAAGATTTGAAAAATCTAAATTCAAAGCTTGCGCATTATGGCGGAAAACTTGGGCGCTTCCACTAGTGTCCAGGAGCACCGCGTCGCTTCGTCCAGGAAATTGAACTTCAATGTAGAGGGAAAGTCCGTGAACGCTATGAAGATCAGGTTGAGCCGTCTGGTTATCTACTAAAGTGGTTACAATGACGCTTAGCACTTCTTCGCTGATTGCTTCAGTTTCTTGGGCAGTCTCAGACGCCATTGTCATCTACCCATGCCATTCTTCACTTGCGCCTTCTTAATCCTTCTGTTCTCTTCTCCATGCAAGCTTAAGAAAACAGACCGGAGACTGAACAAAGACCAGTTCATTCAATCTACATTATACTTGTCGTTCTAGCTTACAAGTTTATTTACAGCTTTCAGACGCATTTCTGCTTCTTTGACGATGCTGTCGACAACTTCTTTCACGGTTGGAATAGTACTGATGCCACCAATGGTCTGACCAACCAGGATAGGACCTTTCTGAACGTTACCCTTGTATACTAGCTCATAGCGTTCCATTTCATCCAGTAAATCATCAGCTGTCATCGATGATTCTTCTGCCATCCTTGCTTCACGATCTGGAACAGGTACACCATGTTCTTTCGAATACGCGTTCTTTAACAATCGAATCGGACCAAATGCACCAGTCGTCATTACAGTGTCTTCATCGGTTGCTGGGAGGATGAGGCCTTTGTAGTCGTCGTGGAATTCGCATTCTTTAGTTGCGATGAAGCGCGTTCCCATTTGAATGCCAACTGCACCCATTGCAAGTGCACCGGCAAGACCCTTTCCGTCATACCAGCCACCGCAGGATACAACCGGAGTGTCTCCAGCAAATTCTACCATTTCAGCGGTAAGTACGGAGGTCGCGACTTTTTCATAGCTGTTGTGACCACCGCCTTCATAGCCTGTTGCTACGATGCCATCGAGAAAACCTTTTGTTCCAGGGAATTTCTTCTGGAACCAAGCGGGGTTGAGAGCTTTTTCAGCAAGCCATTTAGCGGGAATTACATGGAAGACGAGGAGATCTGGATCGACGTCTTTGAAGTGATGGGCGCCAGGGCGTGGGTCGCCTGCAGAGGTGATGACAAGTCGGAGTTGTTCCTGCACTTTTTTATTTTCCTTGCGAATGCGGGGGATGAGTTTGATGAGTTCTGGGTAATCGATTTGAAGTCGCGCAGTACGAATGTTGACACCAAAGGGCTTGTCAGTGTTTTCGACGACGTCGAGGATGTTATTCTCCATTTCTTTGATGGGGTCCATGTTTCGGAGATTAGTGTGAGAGACGATGCCGAAAGCACCAGCGTTGCTAACAGCTGCACAGAGTTTGGTGGTATAAAAGGGTCCCATGGCAGCTTGGATAATGGGGTGTTTGCAGCCGAGCATTTCTGTGAGTTTAGTCTTAATCATGAGATTCACCATCCAAGGAGGAATAGTTTTGTGTGGGAGAGTTGCCTTCTCATTGGCGGGAGGAGTGATTTAAGTGTGCGGTTTGTTGCGGATTCGTTTCAAATCGTCAAGCTTATAGTCAAGTTGTTTGTGTTTTCACTTGACTAGTTTGGTCGGTGCGATATTAAGTTTTGACTATCAATAATCTAATTAGAATAACTTGTGTGGTTATTTGAATGACGCAATTGGGAAAGGTTGACTGGATATGCGTTGGGTTAATGGTAGTAGTGATTCTCGTAGCTAGTGGGTATCTGGCGTTGTATCATGGATGGGTTTACATGTGGCTGGTCATCGGATTGGTGGTTGTGTTCTTTGTACTTTTCATAGTCACTTCGAGATGGCGAATAAATCGGGCAGGTTAAGAAAAGAGAGGAAAGGGCGTTTAACGCCCTTTGTGAGTCCAATGTTCTTCTATCTTCGTCTTCGAAGTAAGATGACCACAATTAGGATGATAATTATCAGTACAACCACACCTATCAAGATGTAGAGTAAAGATATACCAAACAGTTTGTAGTACATCAAAAAGCCCATGATGCCGAAGAAGTCCGCACTTACGAGTTCAATGGTAGTTGTTGTTGTCAACTCTAGCGAACCGGTTGACAGAATATCCACTTCATCAGTGACTTTCAGGAGTATCCCTGTATCCTTGTCTATCCACGTAGTAATTGTTGTTTCTGCGTAATCAGGGAGCGCTTCGATTAGCGTGTGTGTTTCGTTCTTCATAGCAATTCGAGCGCCAACAGGCGTAGTGAGGCTCTCTTCTGTCCAAGCTGCGGCATTTGCTTCCAAGGGTGCTCCAGTGACGATATCACCATAGGGCGCCCAAGATGTGTTCCAGTAGACCATTGTGTGGAGATTTTCTGTTAAAAAGAACGGTGGAAAAGGCAGTGGCATGAAGATAAAGATCCAGAGACCCCACGTGTAGCCGATATAGGCGAGGATAGTATCCGGACCTATTGTGTAATTTAAGAATACTGCTGAATATTCGTCGAGACCTAACCCAGTTGTTAGTGAGTCATTGAAGTGTATTAGCCCTGTCGTGGTGAAACTGAAACTAGTATTGGAGGGGTTGATGGCTTCATCATAGGCTAATCCGCCCCCGAGGTCTACTAGCACGATGTCACCTTCACCGGCTAAAGCTGGCCAAGTAACTGTTCCTGAAACTTCTTGTTGAACAAGGAAATCATCAGGCTGAGCGTCAAGCACGGTATATGTTGCAGTCGCTGAAAATTCAATTGTGCCATCGATAGGATCGTCCCAATCAGCTTCACCGGTTATCGCATAGGTCCAATTTTGACCAATTTGAGGAAATGGTGGTGTCTGAGCGCTGGCAATGCTGGGTGTCATCATCAAGAATAGAAAGACTAGAAGAAATGCAACTAGAGGTTTCCGCTTCATTTTTGCAAGCTCCTAAACTGGATGAATTGCAGTTCTCCAGTAAGTACCTCTCCCATTTACACTTAAGAAGTTTGAGCCCCATACTTTTTTCATCATTGTGTTGCTGAAGGTGAACTTTATGGTTCAATTTGGACAACAGCTCTTCTTTTCGCGGTCTTGGGATTTGGTGAAAAAGAAAGTTGCCATGATGATTGAACAAAAAAATTGGAGTACTTGTTGGGTTCCTGATCATCTACGAGGACTACCCCCTTTTGCTATTGATGCCTTTCTTTCACCATGGACCATGTTGGGTGCTTTTACAGAACTGGCTCCTGATATGAAATTTGGTGTAGCTGTGACGGATGCTATTCGTCTGCACCCTGCAATTCTTGCCCAAAATGCTGTTTCGTTAGATCATCAATCCAACGGTCGATTTATTCTGGGAATGGGAGCAGGTGAGAAGATGAACCTCACGGTTTATGGTTTTCCTTCGAAATGGGCTGTTAGTCGACTTCGTGAGTGCATTGAAGTGATGAAGCGGCTTTGGACACAAACAGGACCTATCGATCATAAAGGGCGCTTTTTCCAGCTCAAAGGGGCCGTGTTAGAACCCAAACCCCTCACGCAACCTCACCCTCCTGTTTGGATTGCCGGAAATGGTCCAGGTACTCGGAAATTAACTGCGGAGTTAGCTGACGGATGGTTTCCGTTTCCCGCTTTGCCAGAAAAGTATCGCAATGGATTACAAGAAATTCATCAACATATGAAACGCTTTGGACGAGATACAACCACTCTTTCACCAGGATTCTGGGGTCGTGTCTTCATGCATGACGATCCAGGAAAAATCTCCCAATATCTTGGGGGCTTGCGTGGACAACTTGTGTTACAACCCCACGTGCTAGATTCCATTGGGTATTGGAAGGAGGAGTACACACCTCTTTACCGAGATCAGGGTATACACCCTGAGCAAGTTAGTCTGCTGACCTATGATGCAAATGATGTGGCAAAACTGGATATTGGCAAACTGCTTCCTATTGTGGCAGATATTCCTGAGGATGTAATCAAATCAATAACGCTTGCTGGGTCTCCTGAAGAGGTCATGACAAAAATCCAATCCTTCGTTGATGTTGGTGTTGAACAATTTTGTTTTGAAATCATCAATGGTGCAAGTAAACGCAATGCACCCTATACCTATTTTGATGTTTCACGGATACTTGCCAAAGAAATCTATCCAACATTAAATGACTAGCGTTCTACCTTGCGAGCAAGAATGAATACAAATAAGGCAAGGAAGAACTTTCCAATAAAAGCGGTAACACTAGCTATCCAAAATGCTGGTATCGCATCAAAGGGTATTGGCGGAGCCACAGCAAAGGATACTAACGCTATCGCGAGGCTTGATGTAAACGTGATGAAGGGATCCAAGGGGATTGCACTCTGTTGCATGGTAATTATATGCAAAGCTAAGGCTGTGAGAAAGACCGTGAATAAAGTCCAACCCATGAGTTTCGAGGGCTCATCACCGTAACCAAACAGAGTGTCTAATAATTTATTATTTACTCCACGAAGTCCCCAACGAATACGTTGACCGAATGAAAGAGGCTCAATGCCTTTTTCTGTTTCCTTGTTGGATGCTTTGTCCCAAGAGGATTGACGGGTAGACCGCATTTCTTTCAGGTAGTGTTTACTACTGAGATCTAATCGGCCTTCCTGTTTGAAGTAAATTTTTAGAACTCTGTGATCGCGGACAATGTCTTTTGCATCGCGTGGTTCTACGTTATAGTCTTCAAGGGTGTAGGTCCGTGGATGATTTCCTGTTCCTATGTCTGGTCGAAGCCCAAGGCGTTCTTGATGAGCAACGAGATTGTCGAGTGAAGCTGCATTTTTCAGCGTACATAGCATTAATTGTGCTGATCCAAATTTTCCAGCAAAATACACGTTATCGATGTGTGTGCTATCAAAATGCGCTGAAACGAGGTTGGCTCCTCGTAAATCTGTGTATTCCAATTTGGCACTGTCAAACATGGCTCCTTGTAAATCGGCTCGTACAAAATCTGTATATTGAAGTTCTGTGAGAATTAATTGGGTTCGTCGCAGGTTTGCTCCCCACAGAATCGCTCCTTTCAAGTTCGCTCCCCAAAGGTCTGCTTCGAGAAGATTGGCTTGACTCAGGTTTGCTCCTTGAAGGTTGGCATTAGTAAGTGAAGCTCCATGGAGGTTTGCATCATGCAACAGGACTTCCAACATGATGGCGTCATCTAGTCTACCGTCTACCAGATACGCTTCACAGAGATGTTTCTGTTGTTCCTCGCTTTGACTAAAATCGATACCTCGGAGATCTTTATCAGGAAGCACTTGGTGCCACCGACAATACGGACTACCCGGAACTGTAGGATGTGAACAACGTTCGCCCCGTTTATGACAGGGACGTTCGTGGCGATAGATGTAAGTGCAGACTGCTGGTGGCACTTGTCCGGACACTATTTGTTTACCCCCTCTTTTTACGAGGTTAGGTGTGTCTCTCCGAAATGGGTGGCTTCCCCAGTTACTTTCTCCTCTCATTTTGAGGTATTATTAGCCTTTGGGAGGATGAGCGCTGTAAATATACAAAGTCGCGATTTATTGAGAATTCATTGCATGCCTTTTATATGAGAGCGTATCCGGTAGCATCTCTAAACACTCTTCGTATCTCCATGAAATGGTGACATCACAATGATCGAAGCTACATCATTTGTTGAACAGAATGGCCGAATCCGGTCAGTCGATGTTCTTCGTGGTGTGGCACTTGTCTTTATGATAATCAACCATTTTGGACAAACCTTTGTGGGTGGCGGCTTTCATTC
>JBHLQC010000102.1:0-5917 GCA_048885185.1 Candidatus Odinarchaeota archaeon
CGGGAAGCCAAATTCGTTCATTTCGCTGCAAACATTATCTAACTCCTTAAGTCTTCAACTAGTAGTAATTCTCGTCCACAAGGATTATTGTAAATGTGCTGTAAGCGACTATCATGCCGAATATTGAGAAACCCATAAGCGCTAACAAAAGAATATTCGCAACAATCGTTGGAATTGGTATTCCTAAACCGGCATTTAGCCATAACAATGCGAGAGGAATACTCACTGGCCAAGCTACCGTTGCTAAAGCCAGGAACACGAGTGTATGTGCTTTGGCTAGATTAATAGCAGAATAGGCGCTATAGCCATAGACAACTCTGAAATGATAATAGTAAGCCGTAACCAGAATTGCTGCAGCGGCATGTATTGGAACAGGGCAACCAATAACATTATTGACTCCACCATGTTCACAAAATGTTTTGCCGAAACTCTGAGATGCTGGATAACTTGGCTGATAATTAGCTAATCCTTCACAAGCTGCTAAGAACATTGCATCAGTATTTTCCATCGCGCCTTCGTCTATGTTGATTGTAATATCGATAGGCCATAACCATGTACCGGATGAAAAAGCGATGCTTGGCGTACCTGCATAAACGCCTCCATGTGAAACGATATAGGCATGACGAGGATTAGTTTCCCAGTAACTCATTGCCGTATATTTCGTACAGAATCTAGAAGCTTTCATGGTGTCTGAAGTATAAGTATCCATATAATAATAGGCGATGTCGTAGCACCCATCAAACGTAGGACCTATTGGGAAGGGTTCAGAATAAGCTTCAACTACACTAGATGTTCGTAGGAATCCTGAAGTAGATTGCACAGCCTGATTTATTGCGTATTGTGAATTAGAATTCGTTGCCGCTATCTCAAGGTAAGGAATTGCACTTATAGAAATCAAAATTGCAATAGTAATCCCTAGTAATACTCCCTTTTTATTTCTAGAGATGAAAACCACCTCCGACTCTCTACCGGTTATAAACCAGCGATACCTATTTTTTATTACTAGACTAAATTCATTTTGGTTCCTTGGAATACATCAATAGTGATAGAATCGTAGCAGTAAGAGAGGAACCGTTCCGATGATGCAGAACTGTAATCCCTTTTCCTCTTTCTCAAAACTCCAATGAAATGTAGAATCACTTTCAAACGATGAAAATATAACGCAGTTTCCACCATAAAAGACATAACAATCTCAAACAAAAGCTACATACCGGTATCCCTCTACAAAAAACCCGCTAAGATTAGTATATATTTTCAAGTAGTAGCACTAAAACAATGACACCTAACCCGATGAGTAACAAGAAACCTTGGTAAGTATGCGCACCAATAAAGCGTAGAATTGTGGATAGGAACCACAAATCCGGAAAAGGTTCGATTGGAATTTCATGCCCTATTACTGGTGCGAATATCCGGTACCAATTAATATAAGCCTCCAAAGCATTCCATGTAGCCAAAACTGCGATTTCAACGCACACCAAAAGGGTTACAAACCGAAGGATAAACCGTGGATCCTCTGGCATCCTAAACGACATGTTAGTAACAAAAACGCTGACAACCACCATCCCCATTGGAATGGCAATTGTCCAATTGTTAGCCAGCTCTAAATACGGCTCCCATGCTGGACTCCTGATAAGAATAGGTGGTGGAAAAACCCAGAACAGCATCATTAGAATACAGGACAGAAGGGCATAAATGCCCATTATGAAGAATGCCCGTCGCCATGGGTCCCAAGATGAAAATCGCTCTCGAAAACGAGTGAACACCGAAGGGGCATTAGAAACCTTCAACTCATTCACAATAAGTGAATCCCTCACATTATCTAAAAAAGAAATTGATGCTAAAAAATTACTGGACTAGACTACAGTTCTCATTCGGAATCAAATTATGGAGAAATCAACAGGGAAAAACTGGCAGGAAAAAAGCAAAACACTCGAAGAAATCATTCTATATTTTGTATCGTATCTAAGGAATACTAAAAACTTTCAGAATATCCAAAAAGCGCTTTATCTTCATTAGGGTGTCTAAAATTTTTGGTTTCCTATAGGAACTGGTGATGCAGGACTGTAATCACTGCTTGTTCAATTAAGAGTGTAGATTTACCACAGTTATTGTGATTTTTTTTTCGATTTTCTAGTAAGAAACAATTTAACGCAGTATCCACCATAAAAGACATAATTAGGCATCACCCTAAAGAGCAGGAATAGTGAAGCCATCAACGCAACCTAGCGAGGGATATTCAATGGATGTCAACGAAGAACCACTTCCTGAAACGAAGAAAGGTGCATCTTTAGCTGAACTCTTACATGTATCTCATCCCGCTGTAAGTCTTTATTTTGAACTGGCTACAGAACCTACAGCTTTTCCGAAGGATGAGATTAAGGAAAATCATGGTTTAACCACAAAGAAAGTGAATCAATACTTAGAGGAACTACAAACGTGTGGACTGGTTCGTCGGAATCCGGATGACACCTTCGAAGCCGTCGCACCGATTGAAGCCGTTATGATTGCACTCACACGAGTTCGAAATCTACTCCGCCAAATGCGACAAGAATTCCCTGAAAAAATGGCTCACGGAATTCCGGGTATGAGTGATGACGCTCAAAAGAAAGTTGACGAACTTCCACTTCAAATGGATCGGTTACAGACCGACATTGATGGGTCCATGAACAAAGTCTTTTTTGAGTTTCAAGAAAAAGCCAAAACCCTTCGCGGTGTACCAACCTTTGAGGCTTTTGCCGATAATCTCTATGCTGAACTCGTCGAAGAAGTCGATATGCACATGATGGAAACGCGCAACCAGCTTAATGAATTTGAATCAATCGAAGCCTTCACCGCTGTCTTGAACAAGCTAAAAAACGACGTCTTTGACATCGTCAACATCTCCCTCTCAGACATGCGAGAAAAATCGTTTCGACTTCATGAACTCGACACGTTTCGCGAAACGCTCGCAGAACTATGGAGCATCACCCCCTCCATCGTAGAAAGTCATCTGGCAGAATTCGAACAGGAGACAAGCACACTCGAAGCATCCCTAGGAGACCTCATGGAGACAAAGTATCGACTAGGAGCTTTCAAGGGTGTTATCGAAAATTTCACTAGAGACCACATCATGACCTCGGTGAAAAAGCTCAAAGAAAACTTCCAAACAGAGCTCACCGAATCAATCCAAAATCACCTCAAGAATGCCCAAGACCGCTTTGAAGAAGTCTCTGTGGCAGCTCATAGGCAATTTGAAAGCCTCAGAGAACAACTAGCCGATTGGGTGCGAAATGCCCTCGACTTAGCTTTCAATGAGGTAATTCAACGAAATCAGAAAGCAACCACAGACTTGGCGACACGATTAGAAACGCTAACTCGGAGCATCCAAAAACGATTCGCTGCCGGCCTTGAAGCCTCTCTAGACAAAGTCAAATCATCCGCGTGGGAACTCGATTCAGAGCTAACCAAGATCCCTGAATTGCTACAACAAGTTCGGGGTAGTGAAATCACGCCAAAACTCGAAAAAACCTTCACTCAAAGTGAACAACAATTAACCCAACTCACCCGTGGTATACCAACGGCTTTCAACAAATGGCGAACCAACTACCTTGACACCACAGAAAAACAAGTCAGAACCATGCTTGAGGAGGCAGAAGGGCATCTTACCGTTGCAACACAAGGCATAGGGCTATTCTGGCAACGATCCAAGGAATCAGAACCCACCACCTTCGACCTCTATCAATTCGTTATTGGCGAAAAAGACTTCCAATCGATTGAAGCCAGCCTCATTGCTCGTGCCCGCAGTCATCTCTACCTCATCCTACCACGTGCCACTCGCATCAAAGCGAAACTCCTCAAAATGATCCCGAGTGAAGTCCGAGTACGCATTGTTGTTGCCGACTCACCGGAATCAAAATCCGTGAAAAGTATTCAAAACGTTGCAGCCAAGAATCCAAACATCCAACTTCGCCATGATTCACGGGGCGATATTTGGGGTGTGATTCGAGACTTTGAAGAAATTCTTCTTGGGAATTCGTCCAAGGGCAAAGCCAACATTGTGGGGATTGCCTCTAGCCATGAGGACCATGTGGACCTTCTCCGATCAATTATGGAAACCCGCTGGCTCCAAGCCCATAGCATTTCGAAGCCCTAGGCTTGCGTAACCGACGTGCTTTTATCGACAAGACAACAGAATTGCACCCAGAAACACTAGACCAATGCTGAGTGCGATTTCAAGTGATAGTACGCAATATCATCGAGGAAATTGAGAGACAGTTTGACGAAACGCTTCAGCAAGTTCAAACATTTCTTCGTCAACCAAGTATCAGTGGGACAGGAGCTGGCATTAACAAAACAATCCATCAAGTCTTCAACAAACTTGAATCACTTGGATTCGACGCAACAATTACCCCAACTCCCAGCAATCCCATCCTATTCGGACAAAACTTCACTGCAGGAAAAAAAGCTCCTACAATGCTAATCCAAACATCCATTGATGTGATGACCACAGACGGTGAAGCCCAATGGTCCGTCCCACCCTTTTCAGCACAAATTCAGGAACGTTCACAGTTTGGACCCCTTCTCATAGCTCGAGGTGCTTACACACAGAAACCTGTACTCATGGCAATCCTCCAAACCCTCGCAATTATCCAAGATGCCGGAGAAACCCTCCCCGTTAATCTCATGATAGTTGTCGATAGTGAAGAGGAAAGCGGAAGTCCTAGTCTACCAAAATTTGTACAAGCTCATAAGAAAGAAATAAACAAAGCTCAGGCAGTTTATTATCCACTTTTTGCCACGGATCGTCGAGGATTTGCCCGACTCTTTCTCGGCTCCAAGGGAATCGTCTTTTTGCGGCTACACTGCCAAGGCCCTTCACTTCGTGACCTTCACTCCGCCGAAGCAGGATGGATCCGTAATCCCGCTCATATCCTCACAAAAACCCTCTCCTCTCTGGTTGATATTCACGGACAGCCATCAATTCCTGGACTCCTTGACGATGTACAACAACCAACTAAGGCTGATGAACGCCTGCTGAATTTACTCGCAGAATCTTTTGATCCAGGAACCGCAGCCCTCCAATTGGAGGCTAGCAATTTGACGATTGAAGCTGAGTCGAAACTCGATCTTCTTCGACGGTTCCTCTTTCAACCCACTGTAAATATTTCAGGGATTCATACTGGGTATGTAGGTGATTCTGCCAAAACGATTCTTCCACACGAGGCCTCAGCCCATGTCGATATCCGTCTCACACCCGATGAACAACCATCCCAAGTTCTTCATGTTGTCAACAACCATCTCAAAAATATCGGAATGGCAGAATTCGTCAAAGTGGAACTAGGATATACAATGAACTGGGCAAAATCCAGCGACAACACACCCATTGCCAAAGCTCTCATGAAGTCATACTATGAGACCGGAGTTGACAATGTAGAAGTCTGGCCGATGTTTCCCTCCAGTGTTCCAATCTACGTTTATGCCGATCCACCTTTGAACAAACCATTTGTCATTGGTGGCCTCGGACACGGTGGACATTCCCATGGTCGAGATGAATATGTCGTCGTCGAAGGCCTGCGCCAATTCCAAAAAGGCTTCACTTACTTTCTCCACGAGTACAGCCAAATGCAAACCAAAGGCTCCGGCGGTTAAGCATGACAATCCGAGTCGAACTCCTCATTATCGGAAATGAAATTCTCTCAGGACATACATTGGATACCAATTCCCAATGGCTAGCTCAACGCCTTTTCGAACTAGCCCTACCGGTCAACCAGATTCAAGTCATCGAAGACAAACTAGATCTCATTGCAACTGCAATACAAGAAAGCCAATCACGAAACACAACCGTACTAGTAACAAGTGGCGGGCTTGGTCCCACATTCGACGACATCACTGCTGAAGGTCTAGCTCAAGCCGTAGGAACAACACTTGTGCTCCACCC
>JBHLQC010000103.1:0-5846 GCA_048885185.1 Candidatus Odinarchaeota archaeon
CCCGCTACGCCAACATCATAAGCTGTAAAGACTTGGCACCCCATTTGTTCAGCCATTACTTTAGCGGCTTCAGCTGCTCGCCGATCAGAAGTTCCTGCGGCAACAATCCCAATTTTACCACCCCTAAATTCTGGTTTGAACTTAGACTCATGAATAACAGCAATGGCTCCTTCACCTTTTACGTCAAAGATGTAATCCTTACTCAATTGTTTTTTGAGAGCTTGTTCTTGCTCTTTTGAAAGGTGACTCAATAGAATAACGGGTTTTGCTTCCAAACCAGCTTTTACGATTTTAACTAGATCTGTGGCTGTTTTGTGTTTGGCGAACACTACTTCAGGAATTCCCTTTCGCGTTTCTCGGGATACATCGAGTTTAGCCATCCGTGCAACTTCGATGATATTAAAGAGTCGTAGCTTCGTTTCGGCTTCTTCTACTGAGCATTCACCCTTAGCGAGTCTCTCTAGAGTGTCTCGAAGATCAGTCATTGCATTCACCACTAGTTTCTCATAGATGGAGCGAGCATATTAAAGCTTGAAGAATTGTCAAATCTTGTGGGATTCCTTCATGTCAGGAGAAAAAGTTCTCGTTATTGACGCCCAAATGGCAGGGGTTGCTGGTGATATGTTCGTGGCAGCACTTCTTGACCTGGGAGCGGACTCTGACACCGTTATCTCTGCGATGGAGGCTGCCGTAACCTATGTACCAGACTGCAAAAGCATCAAAGTGACACCAAAAGACATTACACGGAGCCATATTGGTGGTCTTTATCTGGATATCCAAATCGAGGAATCGTATGAAACGCGGTCGGGTAAAATTCTACTTGATGCCGTCGACACGATGGGAAAGGATCTCAAATTATCATCTCAGGCAAGAGCCTATGCTAATCGAGCCATCCACTGCCTCGTTGAGTGTGAAGCCGCCGTTCATCGACATACTCCCGAGAAAGTTCATCTTCATGGTGCGGGTTCCGCAGACACCGTTATTGACGTCATAGGAGCAGCTACAGCGCTAGAACAGCTTGAGATTATCAACCCAAAATCAACACATTATTTCGTGTTACCCATTGCAGTGGGCGGTGGAACGTTTCCTAGTGGGCATGGACAACTGGCCGCCCCTGGACCTGCAGTAACCCAAATCCTTACACAATCAAAATTGCTCTTCAAAGGTGGTCCCCTGACACGTGAGTTGGCAACGCCAACAGGAGTAGCACTCATTGCCGCACTGAATCCCACCTCTACAGAAACCTATCCACTTTTCCAACCACTAGCTGTAGGCTATGGTGCAGGAACAGCGGAGCTGCCAGATATTCCCAATCTTCTGCGATTTGTGATAGGAGAACCCATTCCCCACCCACGTCTCTATCAAGACCAAGTCATTATTCTGGAAACAAATGTAGACGATGTCTCTGGTGAAACCTTGGGCTATGCAATTGAACGGTTAATGCAAGCAGGAGCTAAGGACGTATCCATAACTGCGACAACAACGAAAAAGAACCGACCCGGCCATCTAGTGTCCGTGATTGCCGCACCTGAACATGAAGAACTGCTGACACACCTTCTATTAGTTGAAACCGGAAGCCTTGGAGTACGGGTGATTCGAAGTGAACGACATCTCCTAGCCCGAGAGATTCATTCGGTTCAAATCAAGAGTGGAAAACAAGAAGCGACTGTTCGTGTAAAAATTGCCACAGATCGAACTGGTGCAATCATTCAAGTAAAAGCGGAATTTGAAGATGTCAAAGCAGCAGCAAAGAAAACTGGTGAACCATTAGTTGAAATCGCTCGAAAGGCGGAAGCACTTGCTCGTCGGGAGTACTCCAAAAGAGGAGGGAATCGCTAACGACTGCAAACAACCTTATGACACTTCATGAAAAGCGAAAAAGAATTATTGAGCGTTTTCGTGAGCTAGGCAGTGTGTTGGTTGCCCTCTCAGGAGGTGTCGATAGCTCTGTTGTGGCAGCTCTAGCCTATGAGGCTCTTAACGATAAGGCCATGGCCGTGACTTTTGACTCACCGTTAACTCCAGCAGAAGAAGTCGAGGATGCCCAGACAGTAGCTAGAATCATTGGCATCCCTCATCAGGTTCACACATTTGATGATTTAAAGAACGCGTCTATGGTTGTAAATCCACCTGATCGCTGTTATCATTGTAAGCTTGCTAGATTCCGTCAAGCTAGAGTGCTGGCAGTTAAACTTGGCATTGAAGCCATTGTTGATGGTTCAACACTAAGCGACGAGGGAGAATACCGACCGGGTCTGCAGGCTATTGATGAGTTAGGCATTATTAGTCCCTTACGTGAAGCGAAAATCACGAAATCAGAAGCTCGACAACTAGCCCGAGAGCTAAAGCTTCCTGTTGCCGATAAACCATCCAACAGTTGTCTTGCGACTCGTATTCCATATAATGAACCTCTCACCAGAGATCGCCTGTTCCGCATTGCTGCTGCAGAAAAAGCGATACGCGAAATCATCGATGTGGAAGTTTTACGAGTCCGCGACCATGGCAATCTTGCCCGAATCGAAGTAGCCTTCGAAAACTTAGACCGTATTCAACAAGAAAAAGTCGCTCAACAAATCGTAAAAGAATTGACTGCACTCGGATATGAATTTGTGACCATAGATCTGCGTGGATACCGGTTTGGTAGCTTTGATAAAGAATCGCAACAAAAATAATAGGAGCCCAAATTAACACCGCAACAACGATTTTTGTAAAGGCTTTTAACACTCCCCTGCTAACGAGTATCAAGTCTTACTCTTAGAACGAATTGTATTCCGTGAGGGACCCAATATGTTAAAACCAAAAGTTGGTCTCATAACGCTCTCCTTAGAACGTGAAAGAACTGATATCGCTGGGCAAGCCCACAAGGAACTACTCAAGGCCTTGAAAACTCAACCATTGGATGTTGTACCAGAAAAGAAACTCGTTTTGACTATGGAGGATACTGTTAGAGTGGCCGAAGACATGTTCCATGATCATATTCAATGTATTATCTATAACATCGGCACGTGGATTTATGCACCCATGGTTGTATCAGCTGTTCAAGCCTCTGGGCTTCCCAGCATTGTCTATGGTTATCGAAGTCCAGCTGCATTTAGTCTCGTTGGTGCAGCCATTACGCATGGAAGCCTTGATGAGCTTGGGCTTCAACACCGCTTTGTCTATGGTGAGCCTGATAATCCTGCCGTCCTCACAGCTATTACAAGTTATTGTAAGGCTGCCATGACTTTTGATAATCTTAGTCGAAGTAAAGCAGTTGTGATTGGTGGTAAAACCATGGGAATGGTTACTGCGGCCGTGGACTACAGCCAAATGAAAGATATCTTTGGCACCGAAGTTGAGCATGTGGATATGTTACGCATATATTTGGAAGCCCAAAATGTCCCTGCCAATCAGGTCAAAGATAAGATGGCATGGGCGAAGAAAACCTTTGGCTCAGTTAATGTGTCAGATGAGATTTTGGAACGAAGTGTCCGACTTTATTTTGCATTAAAAGATGTGATGGTAACAAATGGGTATGCTTTTGGCGGGTTTAAATGCCAACCTGAATTCAGTGAGAATTACGTGAGTGGATGCTTTCCTATCTCATTGCTGATAAACGAAGGTATCATGATGTCCTGTGAAGCGGATATGAATGCAGCCTTTACTATGCGTATTCTTCACCTTCTAACCGGAGAGCCTGTACTTTTCGCTGATGTCAACGATTTGGATATGGACACAGGCAACTTGCGGTTGGTAAATTGTGGCACCATAGCATCAGACATGGCGAAAACTCCCAAGGATGTAGATTGGAACCCCCAATACGAGTACATGGGAAAAGCAAGCGGAGCCTGTCCAACATTTAGTTGCAAGAAAGGACCGGTAACCCTAGCACGATTAAGCCGTGTGGCTGGAGAATATGTAATGCAGATAGCAAACGGAACAGCCTATGTTCAAGATAAAGAAACATTCAAAGAAGCTCGAGAACGCTGGCCACATGCCTTTGTTACATTAGATGGTGACCCTGACCTCTTCATACAACACCTGCGATCTAACCACATGCATATGGTATATGGTGACGTGGTGGAAGAACTGTACGATTTGTGTGAGATTTTGGGAATTGAACCTATCTACACTTAACAAACGGGCTTCATGGCTTGGGCTTGTTTGTGTATTCGCCATGAAAAGAGCACTGCGAAGGCAAAACAAAGGATTCCTGTCACAATAACGACGGGTAGTATCAATCCAGATGTAAAAACGATATTGAGTCCAAAATAGATGTACGCCAAAGTAAGTGTAATGCCCGTTAGTAAATGATTAAGAATTGTGGAAACATTGGCTGGAATCATTGCCAAGGGATGGTCATATTCTTTCAGTGCATATCGGATCCCAATGATGCTGAGTGGAATGGTCGAGAAGATAATTAAGGAATACCTATTTGTGACGTTGAAGATTACTGCAGCAATAACTATGAGGTAGACAAGAATTAGAAGGGTAACAAAAAGTTTTGAGGCTCTTTTTCGTCCCAATCGAACGACCAAGGTATGTTTCCCAGCATCTCTATCGGCTATGAAATCAGCAAATTCGTTGATGTAAAGGATTCCAGAGACTAGAAGAGCAATTGGGAGCGACATGATGACAGGTTCCCAGGCAAGGATTTGAGCTTGTGTAAAAAAGGCGCCTAATGTGAGAAATATCCCAAAACAAATTCCGATGACAAGCTCTCCAATTCCGCGGCTGACGAATTTAAAGGGGGGTGCCGTGTAAAAAAACGCCAGAAAGATTCCAAGGATTCCTAGAATCAGAATGAATAATCCCCGGGTGAATGTCAGATACAAGCCAATGATAGCTCCAATGCTGAAAATAACAATTGAGCCCGCTAGGACCTCTCGTGGAGAAAGTAGACCTTTTTGAATCATTCGGCTTCCACCTGTAAAGGGGCGAATGTAATCAACGTTGATATTATCTGACCCTTGACGATAGTCCCAATAATCATTGGCGACGTTCGCCCCCAAATGGATGCAAACCCCTCCAATGAGCGTAAGAAGAAATACATCCCAAAGAAAGACACCAGTCACTGCCCAAGCAATTGCGGTTCCGAGCAAGAGAGGTACAATTGAAGCTGTAGAAAAAGGAAGACGAAGCTCCCCCAACCAAATATGGGCTTTACCTGGACGTTTCTCTTGATTTTCAGGCATTAGCAGAGGCTCCTATTTATTATTAAGAACGTTTCAAAATTCTCGTTGAACTGTGAAGTTAGCGAGCCGCTCAAGAAGACTCTTGTTCTTGAATTTATATCCTTGAAGGGCATTTTTTGCTTGTTCAGCATAACTTTGGGCTAGTTGTGTAGTGTATTCAATAGCTTTGTATTGGTGGATGAGTTTAATGATTTCATTCCATTGGTTTTTGTCTAATGCGTCAAGGCAACTTTCTTCTTGTTCTGTTGAACATTGTTCAAGAGCATATATGAGGGGATAATTTCCACGTTTCAATCTCAAATCCGACAGAGTGGTTTTCTTCAGATGATGTTGTGTGGCGCGAATATCAAGAATATCATCCTTGAGCTGAAAAGCGATACCTATCTTGGAGCCATAGAGTGCAAGGGCTGTATGTTCTTCTTCTGTGGCTTCTCCGACAATTGCTCCATTTCGTGCTGCTTCTTCTAAGAAAACCGCAGTCTTCCGTTCAATCATTTTCATATACTCTTCTGTGGTGTATGTCTCCTTACGTTCAGGAGTTATGAAGAGATCATATGCCTCTCCTTCACACATACGAACACCACCAGATCCGATATTTGCGACGAGATCAGGAGAGCCATGTTCACCGATAATTCGAAAAGCCTGGGAAATGAGAAAATCACCCGCAAGAAT
>JBHLQC010000104.1:0-5822 GCA_048885185.1 Candidatus Odinarchaeota archaeon
GGACAGTTTCCTTGGCGAGTTAATCGAACGGAAGTGGTGTGTACACCTAGACGTTCGATAAGTAGCGCGCCACAATTTGCGCAAATTGTATTTGCACCTTGGTGGCCGGGCACGTTGCCCAAGTAGACGTATTTAAGACCAGCCCGAGTCGAGGCAGTGGCAGATTCTTCAAGTGTTTTGATAGGCGTAGGGGGTAGGTTACTCATTTTATGATGCGGATAGAACCGCAGAAGATGTAGTGGTGTATCTTCCCCAAGCTCCGTTACTATCCACTGGGCGAGATTTTCAGCATCTTGGATGTCATCACCAACATCTGTCACAACCAGATTGGTGAGCTCGATGTGTATTCCCGTCTCTTTCATCACTTTTAGCGCATCATAAATGGGATTCACGGAGGACACGTTACAGTACTTTTTATAGAACGAGGGATTGCCATTTCCCTTGAAATCAACGGTGGCGGCATCAAGATATGGTGCTATAGTCTCTATGGCTTCCGGGGTGAGATATCCGTTAGTAACAAAGGTATTGAAGAGGCCTTTTTCGTGGGCAATTTTTGCGGTATCGTAGGCGTATTCGAAGAAGATAGTGGGTTCCGAATAAGTATATGAGATCCCGGAACAGCCAGTTTGAAAAGCTAAATCAATAATTTTTTCTGGTGAGAGGGCACGCCCAACGATTTCTCGCTCATGGCTAATTTGCCAATTCTGACAGAATTGGCAACGGAAGTTACAGCCTATGGTGGCTACTGACATTACAAGAGAGCCAGGACGGAAGTGCCAAAGAGGTTTTTTCTCAATAGGATCGGGGTTAGCGGAACAGGCTTTGCCATACACCAGAGTGTACAGAGTGCCCTGTTTGTTTTTTCGAACTTGGCAGTATCCAAGTTTGCCTTCATTAATCGTACATTGACGTGCACATAGGTGGCAACTGACCTTGTTGTCGTCTAGCTTTGAATACAGCATTGCTTCATGCATTATCGGACAGCTCAGGGATTCCGGGATTTTGATTGAAACGATTACCAATAGATGGACTCTTTTCATTGAGGAAAGTTGCTATCGAAAAACTTCACTACAATAAGGAAGTCCTACCTTCAAAGGTTTTCCCAACTTACATAATCTACGAGTTTTTATGCTTCGTTTCTCAGGAGAGGTTTGTGCCTGCCTCCCATTTCTCTTTATGAAGAAAATGACCTCAGGTGCAAGAGCATCATCTTAATAAGACAGTATCCGAAGACGATGGAATAGGTGAACTAGCTTGGCTGATACCTACGAACTAGGAAAATTGACTGTTGCAGATCACGAAAGCAAGACTCTTACTGGAGCTTTTGGTCTTCAAGAAGATCAATTTGATGACATTGTCAACACCGCAAGAGAAGCATGGAACTATGAAGATACGGTTTCTGAAAGCGTCGAATTCATGGTGAAGAAGCTCAAGGGCTCTGAATTAGTCCTTGGATTGCTTATTCTTGGTCGTATCTGGGAAGAAAATAGCCTCGAAGAAGAAGAGGAAGAGAAGGAGTAGCTAGCCGCTCCTCTACTTTTCCCCTTTCGTAACTGGATATTAGGGGGAAAGGCGAAACGTCGCGTGTAGAGTCAGGTTTTTGTGCAATTTGCTTAAAACCGATTGAGCGTGAGCAAGAGTTGAGGACAATTCGACACGGAGACAAGGAGTTCACTGCTCATGGTTATTGTCTCACTCGATTGCGGCGTTTAGCTTGTAATATTAATGGGATGCGTCCAGCTATGCCGACGCTCGCACGTCCGCTTACATTGAATGAATTTCTCCTTGTAAAACGACCCAGGGATGCTGCTGAGATTCTTTGCTGCATTGCATTTCATCATCAAATAAGGAATGACCAAGAAGCCGCGATTTCAAAGGTCTTTGTGGAAGATCAACTTCAGTTATCGCCTTTCAAGATTGCTGACATTTCTGCAGCATTTCAAATCGCCACTGAGGTTTTAGGGTATTTTATTTGTCGAACCGAAAGGGGTTCTAGCAGCTTTGTTTTAACAGAAAAGGGACGGCAGGTTGTGAGCCGGCTTCCTCCACTTCCTGAATGAACCAGGAGTAATCGCCGTATGGAAAGTTAGGAGGAACGGTTAGGGGGCATTTTTGCACGATCCGTGACGTTGGCGATTACCCAAGTGTCGTCCGTCTTAACGAAATGATAATACGTGTAATGGAACCCCACGCATTCGCCTAAAATCAACATCTGCCATTCAACAAAAGCTGAGGCGATGAGGTTATCCGGTTCAACATCGAAAAATTTCATCTGTTTAATGAAAAAGCTGACTGAATATTCTGGATTTTCTTCTTTCGCCTTTTGAAATTCGTAAAACTGGTCTCTTAAGATATCTTCAGCGGAGAGGACGTATAGTTCGTTATTTGGTCCAAAGCCGAACCGCTTTGCCTCTGGGTGCCATACGCTAAGAAAGGCTTTTTCGTCACCATTTTCTTGCGCCCAATGGAAGTGCTGTATTGTTTCCCGTATTTTTCTAATTTCTGTTTGCTTTTTAGACATGTAAATAGCCCCTAGAGTTAGTATCACTGGTATTCTTGGCGAGTTGGTCACATAAGAAAGATTGGGAGAACATTAGTTTAGTTCAAAAATGGGAATTAGGACAGCAGTGGTTACTTTCCAGAGAGGAGACCATTAAGGAGCGGATTTTCGTTTCCGGTAAAAAAGGACACCTATGACAGCTATTATCCCGACAACCGCGATTGCTCCACCAGTTATTATTGGTAAGGCAGGAAAGATACTGGATGTGTTTCTTATCACTTCTAGTACGTGGTCGGAGTCGTGGACTTCGATGTCAATCAGATATGGGCCAGCGGTCAGTCCTGTCAGGGTTCCGGTGTATATACCGTCTGTATCAGAATCGGTTAGGGTGAGAGAGGTAATGGGTGTATTGTGATCAGAGGGGGAATAGACTTGCGCGGTAACCGTTGAAATTATTGTAGAGTTTATGCTGGGCAGGTTACTGGCAGGATCGGTTGTTTCCACGGATATGGAATACCCTGTGCCTTGGAAAGTAGTAGTGGGGATGACCTGAACACCTTGTACAAAGGATTGTTGTAGTGCCATTTTGACAACCATGGCACATGCTTCGTAGATGGGGGCTGTGGTGTATCCGCCACCAGCAATACCTCCGCCTTCGCTACCGGTTATGATACGAGTATCACAGACAAGCCGAACTGCCCCCACGATGTTGGCCCCTGCTACTGCCATTTCGTCATTGGACATGGTAAAGGAGGCGACCTTCACTCCGGTGACGATGTTGTTTGCACCGGCTACAACAGTGTTTCCAATGCAAAATGTTGCGATTACCAATCCATTGGCATGAGCCGTTGAGATGAGATCGCGAACCATTTGGCTTGACCGCAAATTCGGCCAGTTTCCACCCGCTGGGATGAAAACGCAGTCATAGTCGGTCAACGTGTTCAAGTCAAAGTCTGAGAGCAGGAAATCTGCGGTTGTTGAACGATAGGGACGGTTGTGGCAGGCTGCAACCGTTAAGGTGGAACCACGGGTCACACTCGTTGTT
This sequence comes from Candidatus Odinarchaeota archaeon, assembly GCA_048885185.1. GTDB lineage: Archaea > Asgardarchaeota > Hermodarchaeia > Hermodarchaeales > Hermodarchaeaceae > Hermodarchaeum. The sequence continues at coordinate 3,546 of JBHLQC010000104.1, forward strand.
TGAACGCCCCAATTATCAAAGTATTCTTGGGCAGTGAAGTAACTCCATCCAAATCCATCAGAGAGAACGAACAAGACATGCACATCGTTCATGCTTTGAGCCGTTGTGGTAGGTAAGGAAAATACTCCAAAGCAACTGAAGGCGATCATTGTGACCATGAGAAGTGTTTTGAGTTTCATGGTTTTCACGGTTCAATAAGTTCTGAAATCGAATTAATTATCCAATGTATATTTCCTCGTTATCCGGCAAGTTCGGAAAAAGACCTGATAAACGAAAGGAAATCTTCTTTCTGAACACATTGGTTCAGAATTCTAGCGTTCAACAGAAATGGGACTAAAATTTCACAAAAAAAATGAGAACGGAGAGAAGGCAACCACCCTCTCTCCAAACTTCATCACAATCCAAGTTGAGGTCAGTCTAACCAGTACTTGGCGCTTGAACTGAGAAGGTGAACTGCCCACACCTAAGTGTTGGACTTCCTGCTTCATCACTCCCCTAGCGGGGCAGCTCCACAGGCTCTACTCGCTGTTCCAGCGATGTTGCCCAGTCTTGGTAAAGCAAAGTTGATGGGTACTGACTGGGTCCTCAGAAGAGAGTATGCACAGGACGATTTAAACACCACGAATCACACCATACCTAATGGCTGGATTCTTCTCATGGATAAAAGGGGAGTGAGATTGTCTGATTTTCCTCCGGGTAAAGGAAACCAGGCTGTTATCACTCCCTTATAATCGTTCACTGGTTATCTGTTTTATTGACCTGTTCGCAGGCTTTCTGTCAAATAATTGCTGTGACCTGCGCGTCAAGCGTTTAGGGGAAAAGGGGTCAGCGGATTAGCTCTGATCTGTGCAGCTCTGTTGCTGTGCTGGTTAGAGCACTCTCTCACGAAGAGTTGACCTAAAGATTTTGTTCTTGCGTTCTTCCTCTTCCATACTGGGTGTGTGAGGTTCAGTTTGTTTCTTACCCTCTGGTTCGGGGGTCACGGTTACCTCACCTCTTGGTTTTGATTCGAGATGGCTGTCTCGATTTGCGGAGAGATTCGTACAAAAGTTGTCACAAATGCTGTTTGAGTTGACGCTGAATGTCATATTGATGTCACACAATGTCACTAGGATGACTAACCGGTATATTAATATTACTGTGTGTGACAATGATTTTAATAGAAGATGATTAAAAACCGTATTTATCGCTTACAGGATTGATGTATTATGGGCGATCCCGAGAAAAAGAAAAAACCTAAAGACTATGAAGATTTTATAACCGCGCGCCCAGCACCCATTCTCTTTTTATCAGAAGAGCAAGAAGCTGTGATTAAAGAACACTCAGACATCACGAAAGCGCTGGTAGGGAAGAACCTCACTGTAAAAGAAATTCATGCGCTGTATTGGAATCCAGAAAAGGAAAAGTACGATAAAACCATTAAAACCGTTTATCGATATCTTGAAACCTTAGAAGAAGTTGGCCTTATCCAAGAATGTGGCCATCGCAAACAGAAGGGCAGTCGGCTAACCGAGAAATTGATTTGCCGTACGGCGAACGTATTCATTCTTCAAGACAAGGAAGGAGAACCAAAATGGTGGACTGGGGAAAAAGGTAAACGCCTTATCAAAAAACTCACCATTCTGGCTCAGGAACTGTTTGACATTTCCCTTGACGAAGATGCCTTTCGCGAGTTGATGGAACAATTTTATGAACAGCATGAAGGTGTGATTATGGACTTATACCGGAAAACTCCCGAAAGCGAGGGCATTTCAGAAATTTTCAGCAAGGAAGATCTTTATGGAATAAAATACCTCGGTGATATGATAGCCACACTCGGAGTTATGCTTCGGAATCCAGAACTGTGTGAACAGTTCAAAAAGGTCCTTAGTAAATAAGTAGAACTTGGTCCTAATCACTACACAATAGGTAGTGATTAGACTATGAGTCTCAATTTTGAGGGAATCAACCAGCTAGGTTATGTTGTGAAGAATTCCTCTGATACGGCGACAAAGTATCAGAACTTATTTTGTGTAAACCCTCCAGTACTTTTCGAGGCAGAAGTTACTGATGTTCGGGAAGGGCTAGATGGGAAAATCGTTCCTCCGTATAAAATTCGTTTTGCCCTGGTTACACTTCGGGAATTACAATTGGAATTTATTCAGGTACTCGAAGGATCTCCAACGCTTTATACCAATTTTCTTAAAGAGTCAGGTGAGGGCCTGCACCATGTTGGAGTCAATGTCCCGGATCTGAAAGCCGTTGTTGACAATGCGTCTACTATGGGATTCAGTGTTC
>JBHLQC010000105.1:0-5804 GCA_048885185.1 Candidatus Odinarchaeota archaeon
TGTTGAAAAACAGATTGTGTTCAAATGGGATGAAATACTTAGCTTCGATGGCAACGCGGCACCCTACCTGATGTACACATATGCAAGAGCAAGTTCCATTCTCCGTAAAAAAAGTGCACCAAAAAAGGCTCGAATCGGCGAGTTAGTTAACCCCTATGAAACCGAACTTTTCAAGCTTTTAGGACGTTACCCCGCCATTCTCCGGGAAATAGTCCAAGATATAAAACGAGAAAAATGGGGTACACGAATTGAACTATTTCACCTTACTGAATATATCTACGAGCTGTGTGTAGCTTTCAATACTTTTTACAATCACTGCCCCGTGCTAACTGCAGAAACTCCAGCAATGAAAGGTGCACGGCTTCTTCTCGTGAAGCTTTGTCTCCAAGTCCTTTACAATGGCCTCAATATGTTGGGTGTAACTCCCTTAGAACGTATCTAAACATTCCACTTTGTAGCAAGCATCCGATATCACTACTTAAATTTTCTTAGATAATAATAATTATATATTACTTGATGATAATATTTTCTCATAAAACGAGAATTACACTCTCAATCTAATGGAGGTTGAATCTTTTTGAAAGTAATATATCGACATTATGACCCTGACAAAGGGCTAGACGAACTCCAAGCAAAAATCTATACCGAAGCCTCCGGGCTTCCTGCACGAGCAGAAGAAATCCAACAACGAAACCTCAGTCGAGATCCAAAAATGACCTGGTACGCATTAACCGAAAAGGGTGAACCTTTAGCTTACATCACATCGCGAGACTCAGGGTCCGAAAACGGACGTACGTACATTGGATATCCCTGGACGATGCCCAATGCTCCAGCTGAAGTCCAAGCAAAGCTTTTTGATGAAGTATCCGCGTTTCTCAAAACACGAAAAGAAACCCGCGAACTGGCCACTACCGTCGTTTTCACCTCAAAAATCGCCGACAAACAACTTGACTACTGGCATAAGAAAGGTTTTGTTGAAGAAGAATGGCTCTATCGATACATCAATGACTATGATGTCAAAGAGGCAGCCAACTGGAAAATCAGTGATAAAACTAGCAAACTCACATGCAGAAAGGCTACAGAGAAAGACCTTGACCTGCTAATTGAACTGTCGCAAGCTGATCCTTACATATCCACCGCATTCCCAACGGTTGATGCGTTTAGAGCGTATTTCAAAGACCGCGTTCTCAAAGACGGACATGCTATCCTCTTGTTTGATAATGACAAGCTTGTTGCTGCCAGTGCTCCCTTGCGAATTGAGCCAGATCAGCTTTTCATCTTGGGAGATGAAGCCCGCGTTATCATGCGATTCACAGCTATCAGACCGGGCTATCAACATGTTTGGAAACGGCTGGTAAGCGAAGTTGCCAAAGAAACAAAAGAGGCAGGATTGGCAGACACTCCTCTCCGCATATCCTTTGATTTCACATCCAGGGTTCCTTGGGCAACCAGCCTTGCTGCAATAAAACCCGAAATACAGTTGTTTGAGGTAATACTCAAACATTCATAGCCATCCAAGGCAACACTGAGTGCGTGGTTTCCATGAAGCCAACAGTTGCAGTTGTGGATAGTCATTCCTTTTCTCAAGCAGTTGACCGTATCAACGGATTGGGTACACTCAACGTTCCTGACCAAAAAGTCGTGATTAAGGTCGGAATCTACAATCCAGAGACGGGAATCTGTTCAACAGTCAATACAGTGAATTCTATAGCGAAGGCATTTGATAAAGCACCAGAAATTCTGGTGGCAGAGTCTGATAGTGGTGCTGGTCCTGGCTTGGAACGGTTGAAAGTCTGGAATGATTGTTACACTGATCGGATTAAGCCTTTCAATCTGTCGGGTGACGAAAAGACCAGAATCGTTGAAGTGGCTGGGGAAAAGGTCCCCTTCTCTCATATTCTCCTTGAGCCCAATACGTTCATCAGCACACATGTACCTCGGAGGTATGAAGAGGCAGGTCTTGAAGATTTAATGAATATGGGTTTCATCATCAAGAACTTGTTGGGGCTGATTCTAGATACAAAGAAGCACCGATTCCATGACCACCTACCAATTGCACTGCTGGATATGTATGAGGCTAGTGGAGGAATCGATTTGGCAGTATTGGATGCAACGCATGTCTTCCTTGGATGGAAAAAGAAACGAATCACGGTTTCTCCACAATTACTAATCGTTGGGAAGGATGCATTTGCAGTCGAAGCCATTGGGGCACATTTAGTAGGCTTTGACCCAGCCCAAATGCCTGTTCTACAAGAAGCAAAGAATCGTAGGTTAGGTGAAATAGACATCGACAAAATCGATGTTGTTGGTGATATTGAACCCTCAAAGCAGATAATACTGAAGGCTTTCAAAGGGCTGTTCCCAAAGAAGATTCGTAAAGAGCGTGGATGGGACTAGCGTTACCCTACAGTCTCATTAATGAATTTCTTGTTCTCCAATAGTGCAGAAACTAGTAAGAATGCATGTTAATCTGCTCTCTACACCTAGGAAGTGGTTCAAAAAAGAAATATGAACCCTAGGTGTACTAGCAATGGAAAAGTAGTTGCAGGAACTATTCAGGAAGCCCAAATTTTGACTAGTTCAATCGCGAAAGAACTTTCCCGTGCTAAAAAATTACTCGAGAAAGAGAAGTACAAGGCTGCGCTCCAACTTGTGGAAATGCTAACAACTCAAAAAGATCTAACCGCTGATGACCGCCTTGTGTGTTTACTCCTCGAGAGTCAGATCAGGATTAAACTAGGGGATTTGGAAAAGGCTGCTTTGTTGATTGATGAGGGGTTGGAAGCGGTTCAAGGGGATGAAAATCTTCCACTAACTGTAGACTTTCTAACAACCAAAACTGAAGTATCATGGCGGTTAGGAAATCTGGATGAAGGGCTTACTGCTTTCAATGGTGCTCTTGTCTTACTTGAAAAACTGGAACTGAAGTCTTTAGGAAAATTGGAAGGAGAACTAAAACGGAGAAAAGGCGAGTTATTGCACCATGGAGGAGTTATTTTCTGGTATAAGGGTGCCCTTGATACTGCTTTAGAGTATCATAAAGAAAGTCTTACAATAAGAGTGGGTCAGGACGATCGACAGGGCATGGCTGGTTCCTACAATAATTTGGGACTTGTGTATTGGTCTAAAGGAGATTTCAATGAGGCTTTAGAGTTTTATGAAAAAAGTCTAGTAATAAATGAAGAGCTTGGGAATAAACGAAACATGGCCGTTACGCTTACTAATATTGGTAATGTCTATGCACGAAAAGGAGATCTTGACAAGGCCTTAGAGTATCAAGAAAGAGGTCTAGTTATCAAAGAGGAGTTAGGGCTGAAACATGATTTTGCGATGTCACTCATCAACATTGGTGTCGTTTATCAATTGAAAGGGGATCTTGACAAAGCTTTGGAGCATTATCAACAAAGTTTAGTTATCTTTGAACAGCTGGGAATCAAGCGTGACATTGCTCTAGCGATCAATAATCTCGGTAGTATTCACCAGTTGAAAGGCGATCTCGACCAGGCATTAGCTTATTTCCAGAGAAGTTTGACACTTTACGAAATAATAGGCATTACCGAAGGCGTTGCCTTAGCCCTGGCTAACATTGGTGAAATCTATCGTATGAAAGGGTCCTTTGCGAAAGCCCAAGAATATTATCAGCAAAGTTTGACATTACACGATACGCTGGAAAATGACCCCTTGATCGCCATAATTCTCTTGGAATTGATTTGGATTAATCTGGAAAGGGGCGATTCTCCCTCGGTACAGCAATATCTCCAACAGCTCAAACAAATCAATGAACGAACTGAAAACCGCGTCATCGATCAACGGTTTCGTGTTGCTTCAGCTTTGGTGCTCAAAACTGGAAAGCGAACTCGAGATAAGATGAAAGCTGGTGAGATTCTAGAACAAGTGGTTGAAGAAGAAATTGCTGACCACTGGCTGACAGTTACGGCGATGATTCATCTTTGCGACTTGCTAATTTCTGAATTAAAGATGACTGGAGAAGAAGTTTTATTTTCTGAAATTAAGGGTCTGGCTCAACGGCTTTTTAAAATTGCAGAGCAGCAATCCTCCCATTTTCTACTCGTAGAAACTTACTTGATTCAATCCAAACTCGCCCTAATAGAACTAGACTTAGGTCGAGCCAGGAAATTACTGACCACAGCCCTACAAATCGCCAGCGAGAAGGGATTAGACCAACTCGCTTATGAATTAAAGAACGAACAAAATCTGCTTCAAGATCAAATGCAAAAGTGGGAACTAATCATCAAAGAGAAGCCCACCAAACAAGACATGATTGATTTGACCAAGCTGGATGATCTTCTCGGGAAAATGGTCCAAGAAACGGTGGCTGGTTTCATGGAAGAACGAGGAATCTCAGCTACACAACCCAAAAAGAAGTACCAACTTGAATATCTCGATCTACTCAAAGATTCTACAAAAATCGTGAAAAACCAATTCCGAGTTGGAATCGCCCAAATTGGGAAATCACAAAAAGGCGACATCCTCAACGAATTTTATCAAGAACAAGCTCCAGGATTATTCAGTTTTCGGAAGAACGCCATCAAAGCCGTCAGAAATACCCTCAAAAACATGGTTGAACTTGCCAATTCGCAGGAAATCAACATCCTCATTCTTCCGGAATTAACCATTGACCTCAATTATCCTGAACTATTGGAAGATGTGCAACACCTATCAAAAATGTACAACATGTATATCATCCCTGGATCCTATCATGATTCGGAAACCAAACACAACTTGAGTATCGTTGTTTCACCCGAGGGTATCCTCTGGAAACAAGAAAAACACATTCCAGCAATCATTCACTTTGAGGGGAAGCGGATTACAGAAGGGATCGACACAGGAAAAGAATCTCGAACTATTACAATTGCAAATACTGAATATGGACGGATAGCTATTGTTCTTTGTCGAGATTTCCTTGATATGGATTTACGAGTCGAGTTAAAGAACTTTGAACCCCCCATTGATCTGCTCATAAATCCTGCATTCACTCCCGTAACCGCGGACTTCAAGGCTGCTCATTTTGATGCTCGCCGGTCAATCTACGCATATTGCTTTTTTGCCAACGTAGCCGAATTTGGCGATTCCCTCATCTACACACCTGAAAAAGACCGAACCGAACGAACCATACCACCAAAGGAAGAAAAGATAATCTACAAAGACATAGACCTTTTCAAATTACGCTCCGAACGAAAGAAATGGGAACGTGAACATAAGAAAATCCGACCCTTTATCCAAAGCACACGATAAACCATCTTTGGCAAGCTATTCTTTCAATTTCTCTCGGAAATATGTTCGAAGTTTTTTGAGCTTCGGTGGAATTAACGCACGACAATAAGCCTGGTAAGGATTCCTTTCAAAGTAGTTCTGATGATAATCCTCGGCCCTAAAGAAAACAGTAAATGGTTCTAGGGTTGTCACAATCGGTTTAGGAAAATTACCTGACTGGTTATATTCTTTGATTAGTTGTTCTGCAATTCCTTTCTGTTCCTCATTATGGTAGAAGATGACTGAGCGATATTGTGTACCCATATCATTTCCCTGTCGATTCAACGTCGTCGGATCATGCGTAGCAAAGAAGACCTCCAACAACTCCCTGTAACTAATGATTTCAGGATCAAAGATGACCTGAATTACCTCAGCATGTCCTGTCTTCCCCGTACACACCTGCTGATAGGTTGGATTCTCAATGGTCCCCCCAGCATAACCCGATTCAACTTTCTTGACACCTCTCAATTGCTTAAACACAGATTCAGTGCACCAGAAACAGCCTCCACCAAAAGTTGCATGCCTTTCCT
>JBHLQC010000106.1:0-5760 GCA_048885185.1 Candidatus Odinarchaeota archaeon
GACCCTGTTGGTTTCTTTCCTAGCCTTTGTCGGGATTGATTAAGATGCCTGCTAAACAAACTTCAAGCGAAGGTCGCGGGAAACTACATTTTGTAGAATTATTAACCGTAGATATTGACGGTGTTCCCAAGGGTATGACTGTACCCATTAGTCCTGTCGATTCCATTACACCTCTGCAAAAGGGGACATCACCGATTCCACGATGCAGTATTGATGGCTCATCAGTCAAAGGCCTCGCGACAATCACTACATCTGATCTTCGGCTAGTTCCTGATTCAACGACGATTCAAGAGTTACCGAATAGTGTACCCCGTAGGGCGGTTGTAATCTCTGATGTGTTCAAACGTGCCGTCGATGGAAGCCTGAGTCCCCATCCATTAGCGCCACGAACAATTCTAAAGCGTAATGTTGAACGACTTGCCGCCAAAGGGATGGAAATGCGTGTGAAACTGGAACCTGAATTTTATTTCCTGACAGAAGATGGTGTCCAATTAGATGCAGCGGGTTATGCTGATATTTTTCCTGAAAACAAGGGAATGGATTTACTACTGGAAACCGCTTTAGATCTACGTGCTGCAGGAATTGAAACCGCTTGGCTTCATTCAGAACACGGGCAAAGTCAACAAGAACTTGAATTAAATTTCACAGAACTCAGTCGGGCGGCAGACAACTTTTTGCTTTTCAAACTCTTAGTTCGCCGACGGGCTGCGCTATATGATGTGGAAGTCAGCTTCATGCCCAAACCGTTTCCCAGTCAGGCGGGGAGTGGTTTACATTGCCACCTCCAGCTTTGGCAAGGTAATCAGAATCTATTAGGGAATCCCGATGGAACCCTCACTGATACTGGCCTTCACTTTGTCGCTGGATTAATGCATCACGCTCCAGCAATCACAGCGATAGCGAATCCCACGGTGAATTCCTTCAAACGGTTGGTTCCTGGATTTGAAGCCCCAGTATACAATGCCTGGGGTTATCTCAACCGTTCAGCCCTCATCCGCATTCCACTTTTCACATCAGCTGAAAAAGCGGCTATCGAATTTCGATCTCCTGATCCCTTAACAAATCCCTACTTACTCTTTGCTGTGCTCTTAGGTGCGGGAATGGATGGTGTTGAAAGGCAGCTAAAAGCTCCAGAACCTGTCACTGAAGACCTGTACCATATGTCACCCAAACAACTTGCACAACGCAAGATTAAGCAATTACCAGACACTCTGCAAGGTGCACTTCGGGCACTCCAACAAGATAAGCTTCTCGTCGATGTACTCGGTCCGGAATTCAGCAAGCTATACCAGGAAATTCGCGAAGCCGAATGGTATCAATTCACCCACGCAACAGTAACCGACCAAGAATGGGAATGGTATCTGCATCGCTAAATTTTAAGAATACAAAGATAACCTACACTAACCAGGGAAGTCAAAATGACCAATATCAGTGAAAGCATAGAAATCAAAGCCCCCCTCGAAAAAGTCTTCAAGTACACTGTCAATTATCGCAACGCCCCCAAATTCATCGCCTCCGTCACCAGTTACGATCCCACAACCGAAGCTCTCTGGGGAGTTGGCACACGATTTGCCATGGGTGTAAGTGTCAAAGATTTCCGATTCACCCAAGAATTAGAAGTCGTCGAATTACAATTAGGTCGCAGCCTACATGTTCGTTCACTCTCAGGGCAACCATTCCAAGATGCTAAATGGTATTTTGAACACACCGCCTCGGGAACTCGTGTCACCTATGAAATCACCTACCAGCTTCCCGAAGTCTTTCTAGGTCGGAAGATTGACGAGAAAACCCGCAAAGAGTTGGATAATCAAATTCGCATCGATGCTCGAAAAACTCTCACCACTCTGAAAACCCAAATCGAAAATCCGACATAATTTTCCTTTTATAAAAAGCAGAAGCTTTAATTGTCAAAAGCAATCAAACTCCGTTTTACACTTAGTTAGAAGGAGGCGTGCCATGGTTCTTCCTAAGAATGGCACTAAAGTAGTGTTGACTGCTTCAGAAATCGAAATGAGTCATTTCGGTGAAGATCCATTCGGAGCCTTTGCTGGGTCATTCCTCCTCATTCCAAGCTTTCTCAAACCCTTCTACATGCCAAAAGAAGAAGACCAATTGAATAAACAATCCCGATTTGCACCTTATGGACTACGAAAAGTGGAAGCACTCCTCCTCGATAATGGCTTTGATGAAACCGAGATAGCCGTTGTCCATCCCTCAAATCTCAAACATTTCGTGGGATCAGATACTCGAGTGGTGGGCGTTTCAAGCATGGACCCCCTTGGAATTGCTTATGTGAGTTTAACCTATTCCAATATGTTTGCCCTAAGCAGTGAGCCACGCAATCGTCGTGAATTCCGTAACCTCCTACGAAAAAGCCCTATCGCTAAAGTACATGATCGCGGTCAGGCGAAAGTGATTGTTGGTGGAGCGGGTGCTTGGCAAGTAGCTGGTAAAATGGCAAGGCAAACATTGGGCATAGATTGTGTTATTACAGGTGAAGTAGGCCCTCGCCTGGTGAAGATTTTTCATGACGCAATTGATGGCCACCCTCTTCCCACAACAGATGTTGGTGATGTGCTAAGGAGCCCTGAAGACATTCCTCGAATCCGAGGTGGCTCTATTCATGGGGCAGTTGAGATCACACGTGGGTGTGGTCGAGGCTGTCAATTCTGTTCACCAACTCAACGAGGACGGTTTTCATTACCCCTTGATCACATTCTGCAGGAAGTTCGAGTAAATGCTGATTATGGTAATGAGATGATTATTCTCGCAACAGAAGATCTCTTTCTGTACGGACTTGAATCACCCAAATTTATCCCAAATCGAAAAGCAATCGTTAATCTCATCGACAATCTGGTCAAAGTCCCCGGCATTCATTACATCCAACCTGCTCATATTGCATTAGCACCTGTTGTTGCTGACCCCAAATGCACAGAAGAAGTTGCTGAACTTCTCATAACTCGTGCCCGGTATAAGCGCCGAGGAAAACCCTATGTTACTGCTGAGGCGGGTATTGAAACGGGAAGTGTCCGCCTCTTTAAACGGCGTATGGCTGGAAAAGCTATCCCTTTCAAAGCAGAAGAATGGCCTGAAATCGTAAAACAAGCTATTGGAATCCTCAATGATAACCAGTGGTACCCGTTAACAACATGGCTAGTGGGTCTCCCAGATGAGGAAGAGGAAGATGTGATTGCCACCCTTGAACTCCTCGATGATATGAAAGGAATGAACTTATTTGTGACACCCTTACTTTGGGTCCCATTGAGACCGTCAATTCTCAGTGAGGGGAGTCGTCCTCAAATTGAAGCCCTCACTGATTTACAATGGGAAGTCTTTACACGTTCTTGGAAATTCAATCTTGATGTGTGGCGACCTCCACTCAAAATGAATTCATGGAAGGCTTTTGCGAGTGCATTTCTTGTTCCAATTTTCGGGAGCCTGGTATATTTCGTCTACTCTCGGGGAAACCCCGCCGCTAACATGATAAAACGACTGCTTTTCCATTCCTTCAATAAAGCATTCTTCGAATCAGCATAGTCACAAAAAAGGAAGTTAGTATCGTAGCTGAAGTTAGTCAGTCGACGCTCCACAGTGGTAACAGAAATTGTCACGGGGACGTATTTTCTTTCCACATTCAGGGCAAAATTGGGCATCTGATGTCGATTTTGGGCCTTCTTGTGTAGCGGGTGTTCCAGGGGGTTGTGGTGTAGCTGGAGGGGTCCGGCGTCGCCGTGCTTCTGAAAGAAGCCGACGGTAGAGTACGCTCCAAATAGTTCGTGTGTTATTCTGAGTTCCATGAATGGGACAGTTCAGTGTAAATGTTGTGGCGATTTCCGTTGAACTTACGCCCGTAGCTGGTGATAATTCACGTCCGCATACACCACAGCGGTACAAATTATCCGCGACTACTCCAGCCCAAAGATCCAATCCTGAATGGTCTAGGGTTAGGTGATGACCTACTCGATGGCGTGGGCACACTAATAGCGCGGTGATTTTGTCTTTAGGTGCCGGATCCAGAGACATTACAATGAATGGTGCACCACATGAGCACGTGAAATTCGCTTGAATTGCTGATTCTACCATTGGACCTCACATTTGCATTATTGGATTTGGGACCCGCATCGATAGCAGAATTTATCTGAATAATCTATTCGGACTCCACAATTACTGCAATATTGAATAGGTAAATCCCGAATATTAGTTTGTGCTACTCTAGCTGATATGGGTATGGGTTGTCTAACTGGTGTGACATGAGGTCGAACTTGGGGTTGAATCTGAGGTTGACCTCCCACACCAACATCAGGTGTTCGTGCTAGTTGGGGATAGATGGGTGTCCATACAATTCGATAGTTCCTGTTGGAGTGCCCAATTGGACAGTAGGGATGAAGATACGTTGCATTAGCGTCTTGTCTCACAACAAGTAGTGCAACTGTTCGCTCACCACATTTTTCACAGCGATGGATGCGATCCGCAACCGAAGGCACCCAAGATTCTAATTGTGCAAGAGGCAATCGAATCACATCACTGGTTCTATCCAATGCACACCTTGTTTTTACGTGAACTAGATGATTCCTAGCTTTCACCGCACGAACGATTAGAGGCGCACCACAAAATCGACAAGACAACCGACGGGTCCAGTCACTACCAACCGCTGTTGCCACGTTAGCATAAGGCCAACCTGTTTGTCCTCGTGCACGTTGAATTTTATTCCATGTTTCAGCCATGTCAACGCCGGCAATAAGGACTAGCAATCCTGATATGATTTGCAGAATATTTACTGGGGCAAGTATTCCCACCACAAGAATCACAATCCCAATGTACTTCAAATCCCAGGCAGCCCGCTGTGGCATTTTCTTTACAAATCCCGCTGATCTTACAGCCATTAAACAACCTACTATACCGCCTAAGAACGATAGCAAGAGGAGAAGAAGTCCCACTTGAGAAACATAGAATAAAGGATCCCATGTGATAGGATACATTCTGAATCTAGAAACTGTAATAATCGGACTCAGAACTGCTCCAATTCCGCCCAATATTGCCAGAGTTTCAACTGTGTCTAATTCCATTATTACCATTCCTCCAAAAGACTAAGTCTTTCGTTCTGTCAAAATCTAAGAAATTCGTGAATTAAAAGATTGACCATCCCGGCATAATTCCTCTGGTAGGTGTTACTACACTTTGAGGGCTGAAAACCGAAAATACGCACGCTTATATAATTCAAGGCAAGAAACGCCAGCTAGAACTACTCACTTGGTGAATTGTTATGAACGACCAACAGGTTGCTAATACAACCTCATTTGGAGCAATTGGATTCGGATTTTCACTATTACTCCTGTCTCTCTATATGGCTCAAATCCTTGATACCAACGCCATGGGCGTTATTCTCGCCACTGGGTTATTTGCTGGCGGACTAACACCACTCATCGCCGGCTTGTGGTCATTGAAAACAGGAAACTCATTTGCAGCGACAACGTACATTCTAGCGGCCACTTTCTGGTTTTCCTATGCTTTCATCTACTTCCTTCCAGCACTTGGACTAGTAACACCGATAATGGAACCTGCGGTAGCTATGCTGGTTCAAATGCCGTTCTTCTTCCTTTGGGGACTTCTAGCCTTCTGGCTGTTTCTCAGCTCCATGAAAATAAATCGCGTCTTGCAGATCAACTTCTTTCTACTCGCAATTTTCCTATGGCTTGTAGCTTTCGGGTATTTCCATGCCTGGGAAACTTGGTATAATACAACCATTGCAGATATTACTCT
>JBHLQC010000107.1:0-5704 GCA_048885185.1 Candidatus Odinarchaeota archaeon
ACAGTGGCAGTATGCGTTGACATCACTATTCCAGTTGTCATTCAATGCGGTGAACAGGGAGCAAGTCTTCTTATCGCTCATCGATCTCCATTTCCATCATCTACAACTCGGTTCACTGGGTTACCACAACTACTCCTCCAACAATTGTTGAAGCGAAATATGACCGTGTATATTACTCACTATAATTGGGCTATGGTCGATGGAGGTATGAATGACGTTTTGGCACATACCTTAGGATTCAAGGTAAACGATGTGTTCAAAACGCCATTAAAGGGGACGACTATGCCCTTGGGGCGCGTCTGTTCAGTGCCAAAGGATACTAGCTTTAAGGCGTTCATTCAATATGTCTCCAAGCGCCTGAATGTAACTTCAGTTGATTATGTGGGAAACCTTGAAGATGAAGTAAAACAGCTTGTAGTCGTATCCGGTCAAGGCGTCAATTCTGAGTGGTTACATTTAGCTTGGGAGCATGGGTATGATACGTATCTTACTGGTCATATTACCCATGAATTAGCAACGCAAGCAAGTCAACTCAAGGTGAAACTGGTTGCCCTTCCCCAGGTTGCCACTGAGATTCCTGGAATGAGTCGATTAACACAAATCCTGCGAGTTGAACAGCCTAAAGTTACATTTAACTTCCTTGAGCCCTCATTACCTTATTCCACACTACTTACACGACCCTAATATCCCTGACTTCGAGATATCGAGGAATCAATATGCAGAATCAATTGATCATTGACTTGGGCACTGGATTTCTCAAATATGGTTATCCCAACCAATCCAAACCTCAAATCATGCCAGCTTATCTAAAAGCTACAGACGATAAGTTGGGTGATCAATACCTTACTAAGTTGGATCCCACACGTGCAGGGAAGTTTTTTCCCCTTGAAAATGGGAATCTTCCGGATGCTGATGTTATAAAACCGTTAATTCTCGGTGTTTTTGACCGTGTAGGTCTTGGAGGCCATCAAAGAGTTGTCACTGAAGTACAACTTCTCGTCTTTTCTCCAGTGGACCCAAACCATGTCTACCAGGTGTGTGATGACCTTCGTGCACTGCTGGGATGCCGGAAATTGCTTGCAGCCTATCAACAACTGCTTGCACTTCTCTTCCTAAAAAAACACACAGGAATGGTCGTTGATATTGGTCATTCTGTTACGTTAGTTACTCCCGTCTATCAGGGGTTCTTACTTCGTGAACATATCATCGATACAGCGGTAGGGGGGCTCTACGTCACAGCTGCGTTACGTCGACTTCTTGAGGAAATGGCAAAAGAATCTACTCGGTATTCCGATTATGCTAAACTTGCCACCGATGTAAAGGCGGTTGAATATATTAAACGTAATTTTTGTCAGGTTCGTCATGATCCCCATGATGAGGCCACACCCAGAGAATGGAACTACCGGCGGAAGAATCTCAATATCCCTTTGGGAACTGCTACATGGAGAGCACCCGAAGTGCTTTTCGATCCATCATTAATCGGCATAAGTGATACCGGGATTGTCGATGCGATTGTCGAATCGATTGAACAAGTTGATATCACAATAAGACGGGAGCTCTCAAACGATATCGTGCTCATAGGCGGAGGATCAATGATTCTAGGGCTCCGAGAGCGGTTAGAATTGGAGCTTAAACGGAAGTTACCGCATTTACCCATCAACGTATATGGGCTGGAGGATGCCCTTTCTTTTGCTTGGCAATGTGCCGTTCACCTCGTAGAACCAGTGACTAAGCAGAAATAAACGAATATCACTAGGGCTCTGAAAGTAAATTGAGAAGTCCATATTCCCGAAAAACTCACAAGCTGGGCTCAAAGGGATAGAAACTGTTTTCAAACATCATTCCTAGACCTTCTTGTGAATAAACCACCACTTAATGTAATCATTGACCTAGGCAGTGGCTACCTTAAATGCGGTCCACCACAACTTCCTACGCCCTTAGTCATGCCTGCTGCACTCAAAAGCACCACACGCAGCAGTGGTAACCCGGTTTTTCACAACCTTGACCCAGGAAGAAGTGCCTGGCATTTTCCCTTTGAAGATGGGATGTTACACAAGGACTTCTTCATGGTGGCTGAACTGTGTAATTATGCCATTGAGAAATTTCCTCAACTCAACCAAAACCGTGCAAACCTGGAATTAACACTATTGATTTTTCCACTAACGCAACCAGAGCTAGCTACAGCACTTTGTGAAACACTCCAACAATCCCTTGCTTGTTTGCATGTTGATGCTGCAATACAACAAGTCTTAACTTGGGGTTATTTTGGACGGAAAACTGGATTGATTATCGATATTGGCTATACAGTGACATTTGTCACTCCAATTTATCGGGGATTCCTCTTAGAAGAACACATTTTGTCCCTCATTACTGGTAGTTTCTTTGTATCTGCTGAAATTCGCAAACTCCTGCTCCATCAGACTGAAACAGGCATTTCTAATCACGCAACAATCTTTTCTGAAATCGCAAAAAACGGAGAGGCAATTAGTAAAATTAAACAATCTTTATGCCAAGTGTATCCTATTGCGGTAGACGAAAATTTCAGTGAAACAAGTAGCTTCACTTACGAGGGAGCAGAGCTCTCTATCGGCTCTTTACCTTGGCAGGCGCCAGAGGTTTTATTCCAACCAACGCTTTTAGGTGTTGGAGACAAAGGCTTAACTGATGCTGTCATCGAGGTATTACGACGTGTAGATACTAGTGTACGCGCTGAACTCGCTGCAAATATTGTACTCTCTGGTGGAGGATCTATGCTACCTGGATTGACAACTCGGCTTGAAAACGAGATAAAGGATCAAATGCCACATCTTACCGTCAAGGTTTATGAATTGGAACACCCAGTTTACAGTAGCTGGTTAGGTGCCGCAAAAATGTAAGTAGGGGTAAAAGAATGACAGATGCTACTACAGTGAAAGAAGCAATCGCGAAGGTCGAAAAGGGTATTGAAGATCTTGCCGAACAATTAAAGACCACCCGAACGGCTATGGAGCAATTATCTCAGGATTTAGAGGAGCAGATGGAAAAAACGGTGAAACAAGCCAATTCAGCTGCTCATGAAATTCACCGTGATGTCACGACATTCAGAGAACAGCGACAACTTGTCGAAACGCAACTCATTGCAGAAGTTGATCGCGCCAAGGAGCTCAGCAATCTCAAGGATATCGAAGAAGCTATTCGTGTTGTAATCGAAATTGTGGATGAATTAACTAACAAAATTAACCTAGATGAAGTACTCGAAGCGGTAAAACAGCTTGAAACTTCACAAAAAGGAGGAACCTAAAAAGGTGATTTAACATGACTCAACAACCCCCTCCAACCCCACCCCCATCTCCTCCTGAAGCAGGTCCACCGGCTGCTACTTCAGGAGACGAATCATTGATTCCCTTTGTCACCCAAGCTTTCAATAACCTATTCAACCGAATAACAGAGCTCACTCAAGAAGTCTCAACGCTCAAAGACACAATCATCCAAATCGACCAACTAGTTAAAGGGCGTTTAGAAACTATTGAACCACAATTCCAAGAACTCCTTTCTAACTTAAGGGAACAACGCCGCAGCAGTGTAACACATTATTCTCAACTAGCGGCTACTATTGCTCAAGGGTTTGAATCCTTAGGTGATCTCAGAACTTCTTCCGCCGATGCACAAACACTAGAATTACTCTCAGAAACTCTCCAAGCTGCTCAAGACGCATTATACTGCCTACGAATGGAGCGTCTAATAAGACGGTACCTTGCACTGCAGAAGAACAATCCATCCCCTGCTACCAAATCAAAGAAGTAATCCAAACCAGAAATCAAACCTTTCCGGGCTTCTTTTTCAATCCATATTTCTCTCGCATTCGTTCACGCCAAGGCGTGTCAGATCCAACAGTCTCGGAAACAGCATCTGCTTTGGCTGGTGCTGCAGGAGCGGGTTCAGAGACAGGAGTACTTGGGGCTTCTACTGGGATTGCTGGCGCTTTTTTCATGGATTTTTCTGTTGGAACTGGCGCTACTACAGGTGCACTAGTTCTTGGTCGTGGAGAATAATTTGTTCCGGATTCAAGTCGGGACAACACTTCCGAAACAGTGAACATTTGCATTCGCTTGTCTAGTTCGCTGATGGCTTTTAGCATCATTCGGTTTAATTCCTGAGGCTCTGATTTACTGAGTTCGGTTAATTTCTTACTCAATGAATCAATGCGGTTATTCAGATTCGCAATGTTATCTTTGAGAACCCCAACTGCATCTAACTGGCGACGAATACTTTCTAAATCCTTCGAGATGTGCTGCTCAACCTCATTAATTCGGGTTAGAGATTTCTCGAGGATTTCAGTCATTTGTCGGAAAACATCATCGATATTGGCGTCTTTTGATCCAGGCATAACTGCTCATAGGTTTCTTCTGACAAAGACTTTTATTCCTTCCTATTTGCAGAAGGTAAGGGGTGCCCATTTCTGTGGATAATTCAGTGGAAATTTCAACGGTCCAAAGTCAGAAACTTGGACGGCTTCTTCGAGAAATTCAACCAGGAATTGAAGATTTTCTCAATTCACGTCTTTTTCCACCCCCAAATGCAGATCCTGAAGAAGTGGCTCGTTTCTTTTTCTTTGTAACAAGCATCGATCATCGTACTAGCCCCCCTGGTCAAAGTTTTGAAGGATTTGTTGATGATGAATATTTTCAAGGCGCGGACCTCCTTTGGCACCTCAGCTTACGAATGTTTCAACAAGACTCCCATCTTTTTCATTCACAAGAAATGGCAAATATGACAACAAAGAAAGTTGAAAATTGGTTTACTGTTAACCATCCAAAACGAGTAACAATTCGCAATCCTGAGGAACGCGCGATTCTTTTGCGTAACGGTGGACAACTGTTGATGGAAAAATATCACGGTTCTGTACTTACCCTACTCCAGGCTGCGAATCACAGGGTCACTACAGAATCCAAAACGCGCCATCCCGGGCTTCTTCAGTTACTCTCGGAATTCAAGGCCTATGAAGATCCCGCAAATAAGAAGAGCTTTCTGTTTCTTAAATTCCTTCTCCGCCGAAACCTATGGGAGATTACGGACAGCGACGAGGTTCAAATCCCTGTGGATAATCATCTTACGCGAATTGCTCTTCGCACAGGGATAGTAACTGTGTCGTCAGGTCTTGCGGATGCCCTTCGAAAACGTTCACCGGTTGTAACAGAAACCGATATCGCTCTTCGTCGAAAAATTGGTAGGGCGTTCTCAATTGTTGGAACGCACGCAGAACGTTCAGTATTAGAGTTGGATGACTTTTTCTGGCATTTCGGTCGACAATGCTGTTTACTTGATGATCCGATTTGTGTTTCTGGTTGTACATCGAAATGTTATGTAAGCACCAATCTGCTCAAGGTTCCCTGTCATGGAGTGTGTCCTCTAAACTCAGTTTGTTTAGCTTATGAAAAGGACAGCCAACGGGCTTTGGTCGAACCGAAATTGGAAACTTGGTATTACTAAGTCGCACACCCTATTCTTTGGGACGATAATGGTATCGACCTACGAAGCTTTCTCGACTCATCATAGCAGGTAGTGTCCAAGTTACAACGGTGCCATTAGGTGTATCTCGAAGAGTAGGTTCGGGCGTACCAGAAGGCACTCCTACATATTCAAAGTTTGGTGGGATAAGGTCTTGTAGTTCTGGGTCTTGAAGGCTTGTTTCTCCTTCATTAACAAAAGTGACGGTGACTAATAA
>JBHLQC010000108.1:0-5628 GCA_048885185.1 Candidatus Odinarchaeota archaeon
TGCTTTCATCTACTTCCTTCCAGCACTTGGACTAGTAACACCGATAGCGGAACCCGCGGTAGCTATGCTGGTTCAAATGCCGTTCTTCTTCCTTTGGGGACTTCTAGCCTTCTGGCTGTTTCTCAGCTCTATGAAAATAAATCGCGTCTTGCAGATCAACTTCTTTCTACTCGCAATTTTCCTATGGCTTGTGGCTTTCGGGTATTTCCATGCCTGGGAAACTTGGCATAATACAACCATTGCCGATATTACTCTAGTCTGGATTGCCGGCTGGGTGGGCGTTGCTGCAGGATTCGTCGGCATTTATTATGGACTTGCATCGGTGCTAAATGAGATATACAAACGCGAAATCATGCCACTCGGACAGGTTACCCTTCCCACCTAACTAAAGAACAGGTTTGAAACCCAGTCTTTAAAACCCAGAGAGCCTACTCCCACATATGCGCGTCGCTGTTGGTTCACAAAATCCAGTCAAACTTGAAGCTGTCAATCAAGCATTTAGTCTTTACTTCGATGAGATCGAAATTGTGCCCGTCTCGGTTGACTCTGGAGTTCAACCCTTTCCCATGTCTCAACAAGAAACACTCGCAGGAGCACAAAACCGGGCTCTAAAGGCTTGGAAGGCCGACACTTCATTAGATTATGCTGTAGGTATCGAAGCTGGTATTTTCTCAATTGAAACTTGTTTTCTCGTGCAAGGCTTTGCTGCCATAAGAAAAGATGATGAAGTGGGATTGGGGTGTTCAGTAGCTTTTGAGGTTTCACCCAATCTTATTGCAAAAATCGATCCTACTAGTGACCGAAGTAAGTATACAATTGAACAGGTTCTAGGTCGCTCCAATATATTTCACCAAGAAGGAGTGGTTGGTGTACTCACCCAAAATCAGCTAACACGAACCCAAATTCTACGTGATGCCGTCATCTGTGCTTTACCGCGTTTCCTCCTCCCCCAATATTTCATTCCCTAATATCTGCTAATCATTCGAGCCTAGCTGACTAAGGGTTCTACGAATTCGTATCCAATGACGTCCCTGCCAATACACTTTTTGACAAGCCGGATTTTTGCACCGCCAGAACTGGTGATGACGTTTGAACGAACCCTCTGGGACATCACCCTCAACTTCTTCTTTTGGGACAGGTTGAACCGGTGTGTTACATTGTGGGCATCGACTTCGATTTGGATCCTCAGTGAATCGTAATCCCAACTCGTCTTTCAGCGATTGTAACATTGTTTCCAAAGTCCCCTCACCAGGATCCATAGCTCTGAGCCCCCGTGCATGAGCCCGAGTAATCAACTCGATATCTCTTGAAAGTAGCACTCGGTCTTGGACTTGGTCTAAAATCTCATCATCTGATTGTGTGTCACAGTATAAAGTATCATAGCCGAACAGACGAAGCCATCTGGCTAGTGACCCAAGCATTCCATCAAGAATAAATCTCGGTTGTGTTGGGGGATTTTGACTCACAATTTCTTACTCCAAATTATACCCTATCCAATTTTCTTTTAAAGGGTTCACTACTTATCGGCACGATACTGATTCTTGATTGCTCCTCGAAGTGATTAGATTGATTGACAAACTTCAGAAGGCTGCGGATTATGGTCAAAGCCTCGGTGCTACATATGCGGAATTGCGTGCTGAGTCTCTAAATCGGAACAATTCCCAATATGAGGATGGACGTGTACGCAGCATCAGCCAACGCATCGAAGAAGGTGTGGCGATCCGTGTTTTAGCCGGTGGAACCTGGGGTTTTGTGTCTACAAGCGACCTCTCATTAGATGGTCTAAAATCCTCAGTGAAGGATGCCTATTCACTTGCCCAAAGTGCAAGTAAAGCTCGAAACCAACCAATTGAGCTAGCTGAAATCAAACCAGTCCAAGATAAGATTCTCCTCAAAGTTGGACGAAATCCCACGGAGGTTGACCCCGCCGAAAAAATTGCTTATGCAGCCAAGCTCTGGGAGGAAACACAACGACTTGATTCTCGAGTCTCAGCCATTACCGTTCGTCAACGTGATGGGTATGGAACGAAGTATCTTGTGACCAGTGAAGGAACTCAACTCGAAATTGGATTCGGTCATGTCCATCTCTGGGTATGGGTTACTGCAAAAGAGAATGGAAAAATCACAGGATCACGTGATGAAACAGGATCAACATCTCTTGGGTGGGAATATTATGAACATAACCAGACGCCGGAGGTTGTTGCAGAGAGAGTTGTAGATCGTGTGAAAAAACAACTGACCGGGTCAACACCCAAACCTGGAAGCTTCCCCTGTGTGTTAGGTCCCGATGTTGTTGGAACCCTTGCTCATGAAGCCTTAGGTCATCTTGGAGAAGCTGATCTCACCCTACAAAGTCCCTTCGACGGAAAAATGGGCCAATATGTCGCTCCAAAAGGGGTAACCATGGTGGACGATGGCACCATCAAGGGCGGATTGGGAACAGACAAGTATGATGATGAGGGCGTTCCTACAAGCCGTGTGGAACTCATCAAGGATGGCATTCTACACGCCCTCCTAACCGACCGAGAATATGCCCAAAGGACCGGACTGCCCGCTTCAGGTAACGCCCGAGCTCAAGACTACCGATTTACTCCCTTGATTCGAATGCGAAATACATTCTTCAAACGTGGGGATGTGCCAGATGATGAGCTCTTTGAGGGCATTGACTTTGGTTATTATTGCCTCAGTGTAGCCGGAGGGCAAGCCCAAATGAATGCGAGTTTTCAAGTTGGAATTCAGGAAGCCTATGAGATTGTGAATGGTGAACTCGGGAATTCTGTAACCAACATGTCCATTTCCGGAATTGCCACTGATGCTTTACTCCAAATTGAAGGTGTTGGAAAAGATGAATTCCGTTTTGAAGAAGGACGCTGTGGAAAGGGACAAGAAGCACTGATTAGTGATGGCGGCCCGCGAATTCGTTTTGGGAGGGGACCGATCACCTTTGGAGGAAAAGCGTGATTTTACATGGAGCGTGAAGTGAGAATGAAAGATTACCGACAAACCCTACTTGCTCTAGCAGAAAAAACCGTAGCGTATGGAATGAAACACTCCGATAAAATCGAGGTCCTCATAAAAAATAATTTTGAAATAAATGCGGAAATAATTTTAGGAGAAATTAGTCGGACATCTAAATCCCAAGAAGCGGGTGCATCCATTCGTTGTGTTGTTGGTCAACGCCTTGGTTCGGCTTTCACAAATCGTCTGGAACAAAGTGTTTTGGAAAAAGGTGTGAAGCGAGCAATTGCGGCAGCAAAGGCAAGTACCTCTGACTCGACATGGCAGGATTTTCCTCAACCAATGAAATATCCAAAAGAACCGAAGGTCTGGGATAACAAAATTCCAGAAACTGACCCAGGCGTCTTCGTTGAGATGTCTTCTACACTGATTCAGCAAACAAAACAACGAGATCCAGAAATCATCTTTGGTGAGGGAGGTGCAGGTGGGTTTTTTGGATGGACAGCGTATGCAAATTCTAATGGTATCGCGATTTCGGATCGAGGTACTGGTGTATACGCCTATGCTGCATTTGTGACGCCTATTGAATCGGGGATGACACCGATGGTTTGGACCATCGATGTGAGCCGCAATTTCAAACTGGACTTGGATTATGTCGTCGAAAACACCGTAAAAGATGTTCATTTGGCAAAGAATACAGCAAAAGGGAAAACAGAAACCGGAACGGTGATTTTCAATGCATCAGCCTTTGACGAATTAATTACCTACGCCTTTATGCCCGCCATCAAGGGAGATAATGTTGTCCGTGAAAAATCAATGCTAGCTGACAAGATGGGTGATATGGTCGCTTCCAAAATACTTTCCTTCACCGATGACGGACTCAAAGAAAATGGGTATGCGACAGAGCTGTTCGATGGCGAAGGTGTCGCTCGACAGAAGACGCCCCTTATTGAGAAAGGAAAACTCCGTTCGTTCTTATGGAACAACTATTGGGCACAACGCCATGGTGAAACCAGCACAGGAAATGCGACACGAAACCTCCGTACAGGAGTCCTCAATATTGCCCCAACAAACATGGTCATCCCTGGAGGAAAACGTTCACAAGAAGATATGATCAGCGATATCAAATCAGGCTACCTCATCAACGGATTACAAGGCGCCCACTCTTCAAATCAAGAAACAGGCGATTACAGTGTGGTTGGCAATCCCGCCTTTCGAATCAAAGACGGGAAACTCGTCGGAGCCGTCCATGGACTAATGCTTGCTGGAAATGCATTCGAATTCATCAAGAAAGCTGAAGAAGTCGGTAGCGATGTACGAGCATATCTCTCCGATGGTGGAGGATCAATTATTGGTCCCTCTGTCCAGTTTCGTGATATCCAAGTTGTAGCTAAAGCTGAGTAATTTTGTTCATTTACGAGAAGAACCTTTATCTAATTCCTTGGAAAGTTTCTCTAACAACTCACGTTGACGCTTTGATAATTTCTTGGGCACTTGAACATTAATTCGAACCAACAGATCGCCTTTTCCTCGCCATTGCGCACGTGGCATACCTTGGCCCCTTAGGCGAAGAACCGTATCCGGTTGTGTACCTGCAGGAATTTTTAACCGGGCGTGAGACGTGAGAGTCGGAACTTCAATCTCTGACCCCAACGTGGCTTGAGTAATGGTGATTGGCACTTCAATAGCAAGATCATCACCCACACGCTGGAATGTTCTATCCGGTTTGATGTGAACCACGACATAGAGGTCACCAGGACGACCCCCATCGTGAGACGCCCCTTGATCTTTCAAGCGAAGCATTGAACCCGATTCGATACCTGGTGGAATCTGGACCCGGATACTTCGCTGCTCCTTGACGGTTCGTTTTCCTTTACACTCTGAACAGCGGGTTTCAGCGATTTGTCCTCTACCCTGACAGGAAGGACAGGTTCCCACGCGAATAACTTGCCCGAACATTGTTTGCTGGACTTGACGGAGTTCGCCACGACCTCCACAATTAGTACATGTATTCAAGGGCGTTCCCGGTTCTGCACCCTTTCCTTCACAATGTGGGCATTGTTCATCTCGTTTGAGGCTGATTTCTTTTTCAATACCCGTTGCTGCTTCTTTGAGTGTAACTTCCATGTCATAACGGAGGTCTATAGCTGTGGCTCGACCGGGGGCACTGCGTCCTCTTCTGCCCGTGAAGAAATCAAATATACTTCCAAAGCCGCCTAGACCACCACCAAGGCCAAATCCTCGGAGGATATCCTCGAAATTAATTCCGCCGAAAATATCTTCGGCAGTATAACGACCACTTATGCCTGCATGACCGAACTGGTCATATTGAGCTCGTTTTTGATCATCGGAAAGAATTGCGTAGGCTTCCGAGATCTCTTTGAATTTGTCTGAGGCATCCGGCTCCTTGTTACGGTCGGGGTGATATTTGAGCGCGAGTTTTCTATACGCTTTACGAATCTCTTCTTTTGTAGCCTGACGTGGTACTCCCAAGACTTCGTAATAATCACGTTTTTGGTTATTGCCATAACTCACGCTAGTCACCGAATACGGTAAACAGGAATCTAAACTGGGCTTTTATTTGTTCTGCCAACGTGAATCTGAATGCGGATGAATTCGTGTTGTGTCAATAGATGTGATTACTTCTCGTCTTCATCGTCGACGACCTCG
>JBHLQC010000109.1:0-2292 GCA_048885185.1 Candidatus Odinarchaeota archaeon
AGCAAAGATTGAGCAATTGAAGAAGGAGATAAAGAATGCTCGAAGTGAACAGAAGGCAAAGCTTCAAGCCAAAATTGACAAGCTAGAAGAGAAGCGACAAAAGAAGATAGAACACGCTAAACAGCGATTAGAACAAATCAGGAAAAAACACGACGCTAAAGTGCAAGTCCTGAGAGAGAAAGATTAAAATTTAATGCAAAAAAAGGAAAATGGTTCAATCTTCACACTATTTGGGAAGAGGGGTGTCTCACTAGGGTCGGAAGCAGCAAGCCATAGAACGAGATGAAGATGAGTGGAGCGTGAAGAATTAGCAACCACAGAGGATAACCTGGCATTACAAAAAACGACAAAACATTGAAAAATCCAAAAACTAACCCAACAAAACTCGTGACTCTCAAAACACGTTTGTTAACATTTGGATAAATCAGAGTCAAGAGAGCAATTATTAACGGCGCTGTGGGACAGAACATGACTCCAAAAGAAGAAGTTAACAGCAGCAGAGGATTGAAGTCAGGAGCTGCCTGAACATTCATTGGAAACCAGAAAGCCAAAAAAACAAGAGGCAACAACCAATATCTCCACAAAGACAACCTTCTGAAAACGTACTCGTTGCGAGGCTTGTAAGCTTCCCACATCCAGAACAGACCGACGACGAGAACCGAGGCTAAATTCCCTGTCACCACAACAAGTCCGTAGTTCTGAGTATCCGTGACATGATTTCCGAAGGCTATGAATACGAATAGAATCCCGAAAAAGGCGCTGGCAACTCTGCCAATCTTTGAGCCGTAAAAGTAAAGGGCGACGAGGAGTGTGAGCGTCGCGACGTGAATTGCTGGGGTGAGCCATGAGTATGTGCCTGCGGTCTGTGTTAGGACTTCTTTCATGACGAGCGGGGTGTCTTGAGAAGGAAAAGGAACCTCGGATAGCGTCGGCAAGAATGCGAAGAACAGGAGAATTAGCAGAACCAACAGGGTTTTTCTGCTTTCTCTCATGATGCATCGTTATGCACCGTTTGCCTTAAATATTCACCGAAAAATAGGCATGCTTGCTTCTACACCACAAAAGTTGGTTGGTTGATTAAATCTTAAGCCCAAACCCACCCAACCCGACTTAAACTTCAATCCATCCTTCTAAATTTGATCTAACCTATCTCAACTTTTGAATACTATCCAGACCAACTCACGAATGAGCGTTAAAATTAACTGAATTTTAATTGAAACTAAAAAAAGGTGAGATTAGGATAAATCTCCAAAGTCGGGAATCAAACTAGTTTAAGAGTACATGTCAGGTAGGCTTCAAACGATAAAGCAGATTTGCTTTGTCACCAGTGACATAGATGTATCCAGTATGTCCGACAGCCACGCCGTTGAAGTTCCCCCATGGTAAAGTTGGACTCGTGGTACCAAGTTCAAGCCCGTCAACCAACATGCTTACCTCACCTGTCTCAAGATTTATTCTTGAGACTCTCCCAGCTCCGCTCTCGACAACAACCAGATTTCCGTCTAAGTCAACAGCAAGTCCCTCAGGGTTGGAAAGACCCGTTGCAACAGGAACATATGTCGGCACACCATTAGTCACAATTCTAACGACCCAGCCTAAAGCCCAATCGGCAACATACAGGTTATCTCCGATTGCTGCAAGACCTAAAGGTACGCCCAGAACGTTCGCAATCACGGAGTCATCGCTAGCGCGAATTACTCTCCCTGATCCAGCACTAAGCTCAGCTATGACAATTTCGCTTCCAAAGTTTATTGCGTTCAACGGAATAGTTGGGGTTCCCATATAGTTTTTAACGATGAAACCAGTTCCCGTTTGGAGGTCCCATATCTGAACTGCACTTCCTAGAAGAGACGACAATATGAGGTTTTCTCCATTAGTATCAACGGTTCCCGGAGCAATTATGTTGTCTGGCATTCCTATCCAGTTCCGTTCTATCCTCTCAGCTCTTCCTGTCAATCCATCAAACTCTCGAAGTGCAAAGCCATCAGCCACAAAAACTGATTCGCCCGCGTGAGAATCCTCCACAACCGCTACCCCTGATGGAGATGTCAACCCTCCCTTGCTTATCATACGAGTTACTCCGCTGGGAAGAACTTCGAAGATGCTTCCGTCTTGAGCAGACGAAACATAGAGTTGATCACGCGAATCAAATGCAAGGTTGTCCAGTCCGAAAAGACCTGTAGCTATAACTTCTTTGGCTCCAGACTCGATATCAACTCTGGAGATTTCGCCCTTCATCTGATCGGCTACATGGAGTCTTCCCTTTGAGTCGAATTTGAGGGCTGCAGTAAC
>JBHLQC010000109.1:2392-5571 GCA_048885185.1 Candidatus Odinarchaeota archaeon
ACTCTGGAGATTTCGCCCTTCATCTGATCGGCTACATGGAGTCTTCCCTTTGAGTCGAATTTGAGGGCTGCAGTAACGCCGAAGGCCTCATCACACACAGTTGTCATTGGGTAGGTGAAATCGTCAACGTCTATGCTGACTACTTTTTGAAATAGCCATACAGGAGCATATAGAAGGCCATCAGGTCCAAAGTCCATTCCATTCAAGAATCCAAGAAATGGAGTAAGAGGTTCACCTGCAATTTGAACTGGTGGATCTACTAGGTCAGGGTCGAGTTCGTACAATCCATCTCCAAGGAAGTCACAGGCCACGAATAAGCGGCCATCCGCGGAGAATGTGATAGGATTGACACCTGGAGCAACGTATTGTGAAGTTGTTGTGCCGTCGGGTTTGATTCTGAACACAAATCCATCCATGATAGAGGTATAGTATAACGACCCATCTGGTCCGAATGCAAGATCATCTGGTCCTGAGGCAGGTATTCTTTCTAGGATGTTTCCTGATTTCGGATCCATGACCACGATTTCTCCTCCAGAGATGCTTGCGATGTGCAGTTGATCATTATTGTCAAACATGATGCCGTTTGCACCGCTTATGGGTGCTCCTCGAACCAACACTTTCCCTATTCCGTTTAACGAATAACCGGGATTACTAGCCATAGCAGATAAAACAGGCACTAGCATTAGCGTTAATGCTAGAATTGAGGCAAAAACAAACGTTTTTCTCAAATTATTATCACCTCCTCTTAAACTAAATTGAAAGGTGTGTATTATTATCCCAGTCAATTTTATAATTTATGTGGAACTTAGTTCTATAAAAACAGGAACAAAAGTTCAATTATTTAATCCGAATCATCGCATATAGAGAGAAGAATTGCAAATAATTACCTAATAAGTAGGGTATCTAAAAATGCACTGCATAACATTTGGCTATGCGCCATTCGTTAAGGGCGCAAGCGAAGCGCGGTGCGCCGTAGTAACTGTTTAATTTGTTTTGTATCAAAAAAGGGGTTCTTTGCGTCTTCTGTATATTGTTGTTTCGTTTGCTGCTCTTTCGAGTTCAATTCCTGCGCTGATTAGTTTACATTCTTCTTCAGAAGGCATGAGCAAGTCAAAATTTCTTCGCGCCCTCGCAGCCCTGTAGCAACCTCACGCTTACAGTTAGCAAGTTATCAGGGATATCGGCGGGGGCATTAAATTTTAATCCAACCATGCAGAAGTTCAATCTTCACACATCTGTCAATTAGGAGTTTGTGAAAACAAAACTCTAAGGCTAATTCTATCAGGTTTTTTTCTTTATTCTTGAGCGTCTTGGACCTAAGAAAAACTTGTAGATAACAAAAAGGATTATGATTAGAATAGGGATTAAGAGTAACCAGAATCCAGTAGTAGTCCATATGGGGGGTGGATACTCGGCTAAGATTATTGTTGTGGATTTTGTTGCATCAACGTTCACTTCTGTATCATCTGATTCTGTCGTGAATGCTCTAAGCCAATATTCACCACTATAGTGTACCTCAATTTCATATACTCCTTTTGGGAGCTTGAAAATCGCTTGACCAGTCTCGTTGCTAATGGAAATCCCCAGACCAACACCCGATTGAGCGTAAACTATGACGTAAGCTCCGCTAACAGCGGTCTGATCACTTCCTAAAACCTCAACTGTTAGCTGATAAACATCGGTCACGATTACGTATGGACCATTAGAGAGGACATCAACAACTGTTTGCTTGACTAATACATCTTTCCACAAGATAGTAAATTCATAGTTTGCAGAAGGCACATTAGTGAAGTTGAGAAATCCGTCGGTTGAAGTGTAACGAGGCAGAAGATCTCTTGAACCGTTGGGCCACTTTACGTAAACCTGAGCATTAGGTAATGGATCGCCTACATCATCAACAATCTGGAAAACAGGATCCAAATACAGTATAACGCCAATCGAAAATACATGAGTATAATGTTCTATGAACGGTTCTGCTTTTCCTACGTCTAAAATTCTGTAGTAACCATTGTTATCGACTACCGAGACTATTACCGTGTAATTACCACGTTGAGCAGTCGACGGATAAGTATAGTTCGCCTCAAACAGATGTGAAAAGCCAGTCTCCCACTGACCATTTGATACACGCTTCATGTCATAGCTGCTTACAACCGGCTCGCCCGCAGGATTCAAGATCGTCATATTAACACGATTGATGTCGTAGCCACCAAACGGATCATTTACGTTGGCCCGCACTATTACTATGCGTTGACTTTGACTCCAATTATAATGAAATAGAATAGATTCGCTATTGTCATATGTATAGGTTTTAACTTCGACGGGTCTTGCATAGTCTTTTGCTGGAAGAATGGCTTTGCTGGGATAGAGATCCGAATCATACCAAATACGTGTGTCGGCTGCCGAGCCGGCGTTGACCTCAATACCCACAAAAATTGTGGTTTCAGCACCAAAAGTGTGTGTCAAAGATGTCGAAAGGTTGTAATTATAAACGGGCACGTCAATGTAAGCGCCTACGCTACTTGTTACAGTTGGAGTGATGAGTCCAGATTCCCAAAGGGTTTCGCCACTAATTGTGATTTCCTTGAATTGAAGTGTGAAGCCTGAGGGTTTATAGGCTGATCCATTTACCCATACAAAAACCTGCCAAGAACCGCTTATTGTTACTGGTCCCGCAAAGTTAGGGTACAAATAAAAGTCAACCTCTATTTTCGGCAAACCGGCTTGCTTGTAAAAAGAGTTATCAAATGCCTGTTGTTGGGTTGAGAAACTGAATTGTCTTGAAGTGTCCATCACGTATTTTGTCTCTGATCCTGCAACAGTGACTGGTGTGTCTGTATAATGGAAGTATAACTGCATTGGTTTCGCTTCTCCTGTGTAAGAAGCTTGAGCATTCACTTCTTGGGCTATATTGTCTGTGACCATGATTGAAAGAATTAAAAGGGCGCAGATTATGAGTATGCTTGTTGTTTTGTTGTGGCTAAGATTTTTTTGTGACATTCAATTCGGTCTCGCTTGTTTTTGCTCTAACCTATTGGGAGGTTCCACCCAGCTTTATAGTGTTTATTAAGTCTTAATAAACTTTATTATTTGAGGCTAAGCAGGAACAAGCAAATCTGCCCACAACAATCCAAATAATGAAGGGGCCCGTACAAATTTGCATACGAGTATTTTCATTTGTA
>JBHLQC010000110.1:0-5549 GCA_048885185.1 Candidatus Odinarchaeota archaeon
CAGAATTCCTTCCCGCCTCTGAACTGTTTGTCAAGCAAGTCATTGAAGCCCGAAATGCTGATTCTGACATTGTAAAGCGATTACGCGTAATCATCACTTCCGCCGGAAATCCCACTCCATGGGGTGAGATAAAAAAGCATGGGCTGATATGGATGCACGTTGTTCCATCGGTCTACCATGCCAAGAAGGCAGAACGGGCTGGATGTGATGTGATCATAGCGTCCGGGCATGAAGGCGGTGCCCACGTATCATGGGAACCGGTTCATTCCATGGTCCTCGTCCCTGCAGTCGTCCGTGCTGTGCAAACATCCGTGGTTGCCGCTGGCGGGTTCTGTGATGGACAAACATTGGCAGCTGCATTATGTCTAGGCGCAATTGGAATCCAAATGGGCACTCGATTCATCGCCACCAAAGAAAGCGATTTTGAACCTGTATGGAAGCAAGCGATACTTGACCGAGAAGAACGCCAAACCCTGGTAGGTCGAGGACTCTTCGGTCCCATGCGATTCCTCCGAAATAGGCGGGCAGAGATGCTGGTGGAACAAACACTCAAAGACGTACCCAGTTTCTACCTTGGTTCTCCTGTAGAATCTAATGAAACCATCCTCGATTTAGAAAGAGCAGGATTTCTTGATCTCCTTGATCAGAAATCGGATGAAGCATTAATGTTCGCTGGTGAAGTAACCGGTCGAATCCAAGACCTCCCTACAGTCTCCGAGCTTATCTCCTCTGTCATCTCGGAAGCTGAATCTGTTTTGAAAGAATTACCAACAAGATTCCTAAAATCCTAACAAGATCAAATACTACAGGCCTGACCCTTTGAATTGCTGGGTCCGGTGCCACCGTAAATGCGCCTCAAGTTTATCCTTCGGCACAAAGCGCTGACAAAGCCGACATTTCACAAAACCCTTCGACACCATTTCAAGGGCATACCTCCGACGTCGAAGGTCAGACACTCGGCCTATAAAATCGGCTAACGCAAAAATAAGAAACGTAGCTGGTAAAAACAGAAACGCTGGGAGCAACACTGCTGAACTCGCTCTCATGGTCCGATCCCCATCATTTGGAATAGATAACACCGCGGAAGTTGGGTCGTTGACGAGGATAATCTCTGCACCTACACGGTAGAAATCAATATTCGTTACTACAATTTCGGTTGGCTGTTCAATGGGATTCCACACAATCCACGGCTGTCTGGTTACACTAGTATAAGAAAATCCCACTAAAATGGGGCGATAGGTCTCGAACACAAATCCGCTTCCGAGAATCTCCAGTCCAGGAATAAACGGGTCGATATCCCCTATCTCCACGGAATCCATTCCTGAACCCATAAGATTACTATCCCATAATAATTCAGACTGCCAACGACCCCCCTCATAGAAGAGTGTCACTACTTCCCGGTCCATCACGAACGCCACTTCGTAACTTCTCGTTGATGGAATGATGTTTCCCACAGCAATTGATCGAATAATGAACCCAAAGGGATAGATAATCTCTGATTCCCACAGACCGCCACTATAAGTAATTGAAAGCACTCCAGTGACAGGTCCAGCTGTGACAATTTCATCACCAGGATGTGATATATTCACATCTCCCATGGCTACACAATGCAATGGACTCGAAAATATCGCCGCTTGACTAATCTGCCAAGTCACGTTGTTTAGGCGCTCAACAACATATACTCGTCCTGTGGTTGTGCTTGTCGTCCAATTATAATGCTCTCCAACGATAGCCACTTCATGGGAGATTGAATTGTAAATAATTTGTCCTGACGCCATGGCATGGGTTGTCCACACAGGAGAAGTCCAAGGCAAAATTCCGATTACTTCAGATGTCCAACTAGGCGCATCCTCAGTAATCAACACCAAGAGTCCACTCTCGGACACGACAATGAGTTCGTCACCTTTGTGCTCGTCATCAAAGTTACCGATACTCATAGCAATCAATGGGTCGCTTTCCCAATTTGCCTTCGAATACACTGTCTCTTCCCAAGGAAGGGATGTCAAATCACCCATCACGTTGATGTGAGATGTAGTAAGAACGGCCATTTCCTGACCTGGTTGAGCTACATCCAATTCACCCACAGCAACTTGATTCGCTCCAATCGTTGAGTAACCACATGTGACGTATCGGTCACGTAGTCCAATCCAGTTAGTAGTAAACAGGATGATAATCAGGACCAGCCAAATGACAAACAGGTAGGTCTTGCGGAAGCGAACCACTCAGCGTCACCCTCACACCGTTAGGATAATACAACCAAGTTCAACCTTAAATACTCTCATCTTGGGGATTTAAAATGAAGTGAGAATGCAACGGGCTAAGAGATAGTTATTCCTCCATATTTCTTCAAAACCTCTAGTGCTCGCTGAGTCAGCCATTTGCTCTCTTGTTTGTATTCCTCTATTAACGCATACATCGGTGACCGGAACTTGCTCCAATTGAGCCATCGACCATTATGAGCTTGATTCTTGACCAGTTCAATTGCATCCTTCATTCTGGAGTCGAATTTCACATCAGCATGACTGAGAGAGTATAATACATCAAGAGCATCAGATGTATAGCTATGGGGAAACTTGAATTTTGACCAGCTCTTCTTAGCTACTTGTCCCATGTCAGGATTTTCTTTGAGCCATCTTGTTCTCTCTTCTACACGATCTTGACCTCTGATATTTGAAGTGACCTTGATGAATTCACGATTCTTCTCTGGAACAAACTGGTAGATTCTGTTCTCGAGTAACCGATTGACGCAGAGTGCTATTCCCTTATTCACCTTCGCACTTCGTTTCTTTCTTGGAATGGCACTAAGCGCTCGTAGAATCTGTGGCAAGACCATGTAGCAATTCGTGAGTAGCCCTCTTGTGTTACACTTAATTGATCCGTTGGTATCACTGAAAGTTGTCTCAAAATAATCAATCACATTCTGCGTTCTCTTGTCATCAAGAAAGCCAAAATGGATGAGGGCCTGCAGCAAGTTAGCTGTCATACAATCGAAGTTGTGTCCACCCGCCCCGATAGCAAAATAACCTTCTGCTGTGAGTCCTCGAGAGAAGATGAACTCAATCGCATTGTCAATTTGATCGCATTTGGTTGCATGCATATCGCTCAGGAATTTCAATTGCCAATATGTACCTGTATAGAGTTTGTAACCACTATCCCAGTGACTATGATCTATCTGATTTCTCAAGATCTCTCTGATCGGTCGGTAATCGTTAATCTCCTTCTTGAGGGCTAGAGTTTCAGCATCGGTTTTGTCAAGAATTTTGGTCAGTGTGAGGTATTTCACTGGAGGATTATCATCTTCTAATAACCATTCTAACACTGTTTGAGATACCTGATACATGAGATACTATCCCCTTTCTTTTCTATCCTAGCCTATTTGCAAATCTTTTTCAGCTAAATAATTTAGGGTTCTTCCTATCCTTAATCACTATGTCATCTTAAGAGAAAGCTATACTTCAAGGAATCTTCTGTATCCGCAATGAATGAGTAAATACTCTCCACCCCTGACACTCAGCTCAATGGGCATCTCTCGTCGTTAGGTTAATTCCTAGAAACAATGATAAATCACCTAATCTATCCCTGACCCAGTTTGGATGACATAATGGGTGATACAGTTTGATCAAAGGCAGACAGATAACACTTCGTGGTTTCGAACTCAAAGATGTAGACACGATACTTGCCCATTTCAATGACCTTGAATTACGACAATTCCTAGGTGCACCCCTTCCTGTATCAAAGGACGAGGAAGAACAGTGGATTCGCCGCACCTGGGAAACGCGGCAAAAGGGAACAGAATACACCTTCGGCATTGAAGAAAACAACAAGGGACTACTCATCGGTTCATGCAGTTTATTGGACGTTCATTCCATTAATCGCTTAGCTGAATTGGGTATCGCCATTTGGAACAAATCATACTGGGACAAGGGAATTGGTTCTGAAGCCATTCAACTGATATGCAGCTATGGCTTTTACCTGATCAACCTACACAGCATCTTTCTCCGTGTTCATGACTTCAACAAACGAGCGATTCGCGTGTATGAAAAATTAGGGTTCCAACACGTCGCTCGAAAACGTGAAACTGTCTTCATTGATGGCAAATATCATGATGTTCTAGTAATGGATATTCTCGAGGATGAATTCCGCAAACTTCACCCTCCAGCACCTCCTTTCATTGATTCAACGGGTGAGTAATATGCTTGAAGGGAAATCAGTCCGCCTCCGCGGATTCGAACTGAATGACGCTCCGAAAATCTTGGAATACTTCAATGATATTGAAATCCGACGGTTCATGGATATGCCTGCTCCGCATTCACAAGAACAAGAAGAACAATGGATCCGCAATACTTGGGACGCCCGTAAAACTGGTCGCGGTCATTACTATGCCATCGAACACAAAAAATCTAAGCAACTCATCGGAGGTTGCGCACTCTTCAACATTGATAAGGTTAACCGACGCGGAGAGCTAATGCTTGTCCTTTACAACAAGGAATATTGGGGACAAGGATTCGGAACCGAAGCCCTCCAACTTCTCCTCCACTTCGGTTTCAAACACATCAATCTCAACAAAGTTGACCTTTATACTCATGACACAAATAAACGCGCCCAACGGATTTATGAAAAACTGGGGTTCAAGCCCGGTGGACGACGCCGCCAGGCTTCATACATTGAAGGAACCTACCATGACCTGCTTTATTACGATTTGATGGCTTCGGAATTTCAAGGCTAGACTAAGCCTCTGCTCGTGCAAAGAGAACGGTTCCGATAGCAATCATCGCGAGTGTGAAACCCACAATGACACCCAAGGCAAGGAGAAGTCCAAAGGGTCCTAGTATTGGTGTTATGTATCCCACAAGACAGAATCGCAGCAATTCCACCCCGTAGAAGAGTGGATCACAGAGCATCACAATTTGCAGCGGTAATGGTGCCGTGTCAATCGGGAAAAAAACCCCTGATAACATGAATAAGGGCCACATCACGAATGTTGTGATAAGTTGGAAAGCATGGAAATCAGTAAGGGCTGAGCCAATAGCCACACCTAATCCAACGAACCCTGCCGTGATCAAGAGCATAACACCCACCGCGCCAAACACGCCCAATGCGAATCGAAAATCAATCATGTAAGCGCCAAGAAGTGTTGAGATTATTAAGATCAGAAATCCTTGAATCGACGCTGTCAATGCCCCACCAAAGATTTTACCACTAATAATGCTGGTTCGACTTACAGGAGCCACAAGCATTTCTTTGAAGAATCCAAATTGTCGATCGAAAATGACTGAGACTCCGGAAAATACTGATGCGAACAGAAGGCTCATCGCAATAATTCCGGGTGCAATGAAGGTGAGGTAACTACCTCCAAGGGCTCCACCGAATAATCCCCCAATACCAAAGCCGAGTATTAGTAGGAAGAAAAAGCTCTGAGCGATGGAGGCGATGAGTCGGGATTTTGCTCGCCAGAAACGTTTCAATTCACGTAATAGCACTACATAGATTGCTTGTCCTGAAATTGGTTCCATTTTTCATATCACCTCTACTAATGGGGCGTTCTACCT
>JBHLQC010000111.1:0-5541 GCA_048885185.1 Candidatus Odinarchaeota archaeon
CCCA
The DNA here is from genome assembly GCA_048885185.1 of Candidatus Odinarchaeota archaeon. Taxonomy (GTDB): domain Archaea; phylum Asgardarchaeota; class Hermodarchaeia; order Hermodarchaeales; family Hermodarchaeaceae; genus Hermodarchaeum. Next base: position 5 of record JBHLQC010000111.1, read on the forward strand.
CCAATTTGTCCGCCACCGCATCGCCAGCTACCTGCAGAAATCATTTCGACGCACCAAAATCAAAGAACTCATCTTTCCCAAGTCCGTACTCGAAGCTGCTGAAGACCCAGAAAAACTGCAACAAGCTGCAGAAGCCCTCTACCGCGAATACTACCGACGCGGCGTACCTTTGGAAGATGCCCGATATCTAGCTCCAATGGGTTCCGAGACCGCAATCATTGCAACCTTCAATGCTCGTACCCTCCTCGAATCATTCTTCCCTCTCCGATTGCATCGAACAGCCCAATTTGAAATTCGAGCCATTGCCAATGAAATGCTTCGACTTGTAAAAGAAATCGCACCAGTAATTTTTCAAAAACTAGAAGTCGATGAAAAGCTCCTTCAAGAATACAAAAGCTCCATTGGTAAACCCTAACCCAATGACTTTGAACCATTAATATCCGTTCGAATTCTTGACAAGCGCATGGCGTTAAGAATCACTGCTAATGATAGACCCATGTCTCCAACCGCAACGGCAACCCATAATGAAATGAGCCCTGGGAAAGTGAGTACTGCAAGACTGAATTTCACAACCAATGAGGTAACGACATTTTGTCTAACTATGTCTCGAGTCTTCCTACTCAATTGGAATAAATAGGGTAAGCTTGAAAGATCGTCTTGCATTAATGCGATATCTGCAGTATCAATAACAGCATCACTGCCAATAGCACCCATCGCAATACCAACATCTGCAGCTGCTAAAGCAGGTGCATCATTGATGCCATCGCCGATCATGGCAATCGATCCATATCTCTTTTGTAAGGTCTTAATGACCTTCACTTTCTTCGCGGGTAACAACTCTGCATAGACTTCCTCAATACCTACCTCTGCCGCAATAGCCCTGGCTGATTCTTCATTATCTCCAGTCAACATGACAGGTAAAATCCCCATTTTCTTCAATACTGAGATTGCTACAACCGCAGACCGACGCACCAAATCTTGAACTGCAATAACACCAATTACTTCACTTTCAGTGCCAACAAGCACCACCGTTTTACCCTCTCGTTCAAGCCGATCAACTAATTCCCGTGAAAAACCAATGCCCTGTTCAGTGAATAACCGTTCACCTCCCACAAAGAACTCCTCCCCATTAATCGTTCCTGAGACGCCACGACCAGGTATCGCAATGAAATTCTTCACAGGCAGAACTTCCCTGCCTGGGTTTGCTATCTTTTCAACGATTGCCTGACTAATGGGATGCTCAGAAAATGTTTCTAATGAAGCTGCAATTTCGAGGACCTCTTTAGTGGATCCATTTACTGAAACAATATCCGTAGCCACTAACTGCCCCTCAGTCAACGTACCTGTTTTATCAAACGCTACTACTTTCACGTTTCCTAATTCCTCGATATACCGACTCCCCTTAATCAACACACCATTCTTGGTTGCACTTGTGAGGGCAGACACCATCGCCACAGGAGTTGATATCGCAAATGCACATGGACAAGAAATCACCAAGAGAACAAGTCCACGGTACACCCATTCAAACCAAGGAACACCCAAAACCAAAGTAGGAATTATTGCCACGATTAAGGCAAGTAGGACAATCGTCGGTGTATAATATTTTGCAACCTTGTCGATGAAATGCTCAGTGGTTGATCTCTCTTTCTGCGCCTCTTCAACCAAGTTCAAAATTCTCGAAAGCACCGTCTCATCAGAAAGCCGTGAAACCCGAACCTCAAGGAATCCTTCATTATTGATGGTTCCTGCATACACTTCATCATTGACTTGTTTCAACACAGGAACAGACTCACCTGTAATAGGCGCCTGATTCACACTCGAAGATCCGCTACTCACAGCACCATCTAAAGGGATTTTATCACCCGGACGTACAACCACAATCTCATCGACTTCAACATCATGAACATGCACACTGACTTCCTTACCAGCCCGTTTTACCTTTGCGATTTCAGGAGCCAGTTTCATTAGCGATGCAACTGAACGCTGAGCTTTCTCCTTAGCCTTACTTTCGAGAAATTCCGCTATGAAGTAAAGCATCATCACTGCAGCACCCTCTGCCGGATGACCGATGAAAAAACTCGCAACCGCAGCAACTGTCATCAAGAATGCAATATTTAATTGACGACGGAAGATTAGACCAGAAATTCCTGCTTTAGCGATATAGAATCCAGCAATACAAGCTGTGAAGAAAAATAGCACTAACGCAAAAACTAGTAGACCAAGTAGAATTTCGAAAACAAGACCTAAACTAAACAGGATACCAGAAGCAAGAACAATGAGAAACCTTCGATCACTCCACAAAGACCCTCGTGTTATGACTGGTGAATAATCTACTTCACAAGTGCTACAGCCATTTTCTTCATTAGGTCCGTACAAACTCAATCCCTTCAAGTAGTCAAATCATTGACGTTGAGAGAGGAAAGAATTCAGGATTTATTAGCTTAGTGCTAATTTAATACCAATTTATAATAAATTTTATTAATTCTAACAATGTATTTTATTAAGGTGACTTCATGCCTATCGTTAGCATATCCCTCACTGCAGAGTTATTGAAACAGTTGGATAAATTCATGAAACAACGAGGATACTCGAGTCGATCAGAAGCAATCCGTGATGCAGTCCGATCCACCATTTCAGAATTTAAGCTAAGCAAATTTGAACAAGGTCGAGTTACTGCCACCATCACAGTCATCGCTGCTCACGAACTGCCGGGAGTCGACGAGCGATTAACACGACTCCGCCATAACTATAATCACATTGTATCAGGCAACATGCATCTACATTTGGGCGAATCCTATTGTTTGGAAGTATTCATCACCGAAGGTGAAGCCGAAACTGTTTTGGAATTCATCAGTCGCATCCGAGCTATGCGAGGACTTCACCAAGTCAACTACACGATTATGCCCCTATCAAAGGAATAGACTGTTTTCACGATATTCTTGGTAAACGCAATCATTCGGTTTTGGGTGCGCGTTTTGGGTAAGAAAATGGTTCCGTTATGAGTCCATGCGATGAGCCTAGTTGCACGTGAACGGGGTGTTTGATCGATTTCCACCAATGTCTGGATGAAGTGATCTACATCATTTTCATTATTTTCGATGCCAAAGCTGATTCGGATTAGTCCTGGTAGTAAAAGATTGGTCAGTGTTGGAAGTACAAGGAGGAAAATTCTTGCAGCAAATATTCTGACAGGGTGGATTCTTAAAATGCGTTGGACGAGTAAATGTGCACAGAAACATCCATTCCGAATGCCTATTCCACCCAATTCCGCTAATTCTTTAGCAACAAGATTATGCGGCACTTTTTTCAAACTAATTACAATTATTCCGCTACGTTGACTGAATCTCGGGGATTTGAGATTTTTCACTCCAAATATTTCAACCTCAGATAACTGAGCAAGGCCTTGAAGCATCCGATGAGTTAACATTCGCTCCCACTCCTCAATCACATCCATACCGATTCGTTGCAGAAGAAGAAACGCCTTACCCATAGTAGCAATACCAACCACATTTTCTTCCCCAGATATCCTAATTTTCGAAATATCCTCTGAATGGGGATTGATGATCTCCTTCTTCACGATAAGAGCTCCACTCCCAAAGGGAGCATACATCTTGTGACCAGAAAAAGCAAAATAATCAATGTTTAATTCGCTCAAAGAAATGGGACGATGGGCGACGACTTGTGCTCCATCAACCAAAAGCCGTGCCCCATACCGATGGACAATTTGGCTAATGGATTGGAGATTAAATATCGATCCAAGAACATTGGATGCTCCACTCACCGCTACAATTCGAATCCGTTGCACACCATACCGGTGCAGTTGATTATACTCCCGTAGCATGCGTTCGAGTTCATCAAGATTCAGAAAACCTTCATCATCTATGGAAACCCGACGAACCGTAGCCCCAGTGATGTACCTCCAAGGAAGTTCATTCGAATTGTGTTCCTGCAAAGTTGTAAGGATTACCGGCGTCGAACCATCATCTTGGTCACGAACGAGAAATTGTGCTACAATATTAATGGCTTCAGTCGTATTGGAAGTAAACAAAACATCATACTCGTTCAGCGGGGCGTCCAAGAATTCCGCACAAATTTTTTTCACCTTCGAAACGACGTCTCGGTGAACAATGTTAGGTTGCCAAAGAATTTGTTTAGCCACTTGCCAAATTGGTTCAAAGGTCGGTGTGCTGGCAGCATTATCCAAATTGCTATATGCCTGCTCACCCTCAATAGTGGGCACACGAATATCATGGCCGACAAGTGACAGCCTAAGTTTTTGGAGTAATTCTTTTCCGGAGAGTCCGTCAAATTCATCCTTATCCAGAATCTCTTGTGCAGTTGAAATCGGACTCCCGTGTATTTCAAACGAATTTCTATCAAAATGCCTCATTAATTGTAGCCCTTTAGCAAGGGCAATAGCATTGATTATGCTTGGTGTTCCTGCCTCAAATCTTGCTGGAGGATTAGTCCATATAACGGACTTGGGATAGACCATATTGACTGTTCCCCCACCCATTTGAAGTAAAGCACCTTTGGGCAACGCTTTACGCTTAATCGCCAGTGCTCCAATTCCTAATGGCAGACCAATATCACGACTTGAAATCCTCTGAATTTGTGTCGAATCGAAATGTTGTTCCAGTGAATCCAACCGCATTGGAGATCCAAATACGACCATATATTGCGCTATATCCAAATTCATGCATTCAAGAATAATGTCCCGGGCACTTTCAAACAGAGCTGTTGTCACCATGGAGTTATGACCCGAACCTCGATGAACATTGGAATAGGTCTTCAGTGCCGTGTAGACACTTCGCTCTAATTCCGCAGAGGCTTGAATGAAAACTGAATTCGATTGATCTTCAACCATGGTGTTACAGCACAACACAATTGATAATCATTGGATAGAATTCTAACAAGTACAAATACCCTGAGGAAGGGAAGAATTTGATTCAGCTATTTCCTATTTATTATCATGATAAATATAAAGTAACATCAATACTTTTCCTTAATTAAACATCTGCTAAGTTCGATGAGTAGAAACTTTACTCAAACAGAAACCTAACTCACCGACGCGGTTTATCAGATACAATAAATGGAGTGAAGCTATTCTTCTTCGAAGAGTTCAACCTTCTTGAGACGAATTTCATCCCGCATAGGATTAGCTGCCATCAAGAAGTATTCTCCGCCCTCAAGCTTCATCATCTCTCGGATCTGTTTAGGAATGACAACATGATAGGACGAGCCATCAGGCCGCATGTAGCCCTTCACAATAATGCGTACTTTCTTTCGCATATGATGGGGTGGTCGGTGACGTACAATGGGCTCAGGCTGTTCAGGAGATTTGGGAAGTTTTTCTTTTGACATTTTACTCACGATGTATATTTATGTAGATTATAACTAGTATAATCAGTAGTATTATTATACTCAGTAGATTTAAATCTTTCCATTCTGAAAACCTTCAAAAACTTGTAACCCATAAAATCCGAAATTAGACATCACAGGAGAGACACCCAATTCCAATCGAAGCCATCTTCTTT
>JBHLQC010000112.1:0-5521 GCA_048885185.1 Candidatus Odinarchaeota archaeon
TCTTTTACTCCAGCTTTTCGTAACTGGTCAACCATGGGATTGATAAGAATGTGACAGGGGAGTCCTCGTGTATGATCATCAACTACGATCGCAGCAGTCTGATTGGGTTGAGCAATTTCAGTGAGTTGTTTAGACGCAATAGGGTTGAGAATCGCTTCTAAAACAGTTTTATCAGGATTTGAAACACCCTCAACTGGTTTTGCATCTAAAACCCCTAACAGGTTTCTATCAGGAATTTCAAGAGGGATTTTACTGGATCCGTAGAGCAGGTTCACTTTAGTCATCGTACTCACATCGGAAGTGCTTGACGATAGAATGGTTTCGTCACTGTACAAAAGAATTCTGGCTCTCCATATACTCAGCAAAGATGCGGGAATCTTCTTAGAGCACACCTTGACGCTGAAGTTGAGATATATCTTTAAATTTCTTGGGCAAGTATTCTTCTGTTACAAAACTCAGTCCATAGCGGCTGAAAGCCTGTTGTTCTGCTTTTCGTCCATTTTTCAAAAAGAGATTCAATTCTTTCTGCCAGAACTTCGTCTGGTATCGCGGGTCTTTGAGTAAATCTTGGGTGCGTTTCTTGTCGGTGTCTGTAAAGGGATCGCTTGGAAGGTTATATTTCTGAATATCTGACGCCCAGACCCCCATCCAAACGGCATCTGGGGTTGCGAGACCGCGTAAGTGGGCTGCAGATGCACTGCCAGAAATAATCACCATTGCAATATGAGCCCCCCATGGGTCTGCGTCAACGAAAAGGTAGGTTGGTAAATTCAGCTCATAACGAAGCCGCCGAATCATTCGCCGGACACTCCGTGGGGCTTGACCTCCCGTGTGAATGAGTATGGCGTTATGTGTTTCATAGACGCCATCTTCGACAAAACGAGTGAACATACCACCTGATTCAATGGCGATTACTTTGTCGGCTTTACAGTCGACAAATTTTGATGATGTTAAATAAGGACCAATCATGAGGCCATCGGGATGATCGGTAAGATTGACACGGTTTCCGGCGTATTTTTGGGGTGATGTGTATTCGATTGTAAGATTCCCGTAGATGGCAGCGCGGTCTTCTGGAAATACTCGAAACGATTCTCGTGGCGTCTTTAACTTGGCTTCAACGTCGGTGATGGTCGTGTCGCTTTCACTTTGTTGACCAAATTTTACACCGAAACCAAAGGATTGGTAGTAAATATCTCGGAGGGTACTGGATTTTCCTTCTCCCAGGAGCTCCTTTAGGAACCGCATAACCCAGACAAACTGGCTAAAACTTCGAATCTGCCCAACATTCCGGGTAGACCGGGTTACCGTTTTTCCAGCAAGAACATATTGTCCAAGCTCTTGGTCAAAACGTATATTACTGGTGCTTCGGCTAGGTAAATCAATTTCAGGAAATTCATTTTTTGCCAGTGTTTTATACATTTTCTGACCTAGACCTTTCATATCCGTTGAAATTTGGTCAGGAGTCTTTTGTTCTTCAATGAAAGCCTTGGGCTCTTTTCGGATTTTTTGAATTCTCCGGGCTTCACCCTTAACTAGACGCCATTCTAGCTGTCCGCCACGCTTTCGAGATTCAATTAGCCCTTCTTTCTCTAACTTCTTAAGGAGGCGGCGAAGATGTCCTGAATCAATCTTCAGAAGTTGTTTCAGGCGCTTTGATGGTTTCCATCGTCGGGAAAGTTTTCCGATAACAAGATCAGGGGTTGTTTCAGACATTATACTCCTCTCCTATTCCTCATCGGTCTCCTCCTCATCCGAATCCTCTGAATCACTTATCTCGGGAGGATTCACTTCTAAAATACCCTCTTCTGCTGGTGGGGGGAGTTCTTCTTCCTCATCTTTGAGTTCGATCGTTAAGGCACTTTGAATGAGAGTTTTAGTATCCGGAACCTTACGACGACCGGCTAAGGCTGCAACATCGCGAGCAATGATGGGAAGATATTTTTCGTAAACACTAGCCCGAACACGTTCGCGCTGGACCCTTTCCTTTTGACGCAAGTGCCCTTTCAAACTTCGAGCACATTCCATCAATCCCATCCGGATGTCGTATTCCAGTTCAGTAAGATCAGCGATGAATTCCTTACCTGCTGTTTTGAAGGGAATCTTAGTGCTGACCACTGCAACAAAGGCAGCAATAGGCATTCCAGGTCGGATACGGTAACGTGACCATGGAACTGCGCGAATCACCTTTGCTGCAACGTCTTTGTATTCGTCAAAAATTAGTGGAATGCGATTGGCAAACCGATAGATAATAATTGACTCCTTCATGGGGACATTGCCACCGTAGGCTAGTCCGCATTCGACAATGAAGGGGTGACCTCCATAGCTATTTGGAGGTCGTTGTGTAACTTTGACAAATTCGGGGTTCAAAGTAGAACGAATTCCCAACTCAAGAAGCTTGGTTCCTAAGGGTGATAAAACACGGGAATCAGGGGGTAACCACTTATCGAAGTCTTCAAGCCCACGGGCAATTTTCACTAAATCGTTAGGTTTCAGACCACGTGGATCTTGCGAATAAGCCATGTTTATACTCTTAAGGAACGCCTTGGCGGTTTTGGGTCCAACTCGGTGGAAATGTGTTCGAAGGAATGTCACCATATCTCGTGTTTTTGTATCCTCAATTATTCGTGAAAGTTGTTCAATGTCCATGCCCTTGGGGTGGGGATTTACAGGCGTAGGTGGTGGTGGTAACACCTTTACAGACCGTTTGAATTTGTGGGCCGTTCCGTCTGGCTCAGTGAAAGTAAGACTTGCATATGGGGTAATAAGAGCAGTCTGTTCAATGTAATCGATAATGTACCGTTTAGCCGAACGCCAATTCCCTTCTAAAGTAAACTCAAGAGTGCATCCATGTTTCTTCTCTCGGTTCTTTCTCCGCTCCCATTTTACTAGTTCTGGCTTATTCTCCTCAATATCTTGACGTAGCACAACATCAAAGATATGGTCCCCACCTATTGGAGCTGAAAGTACTTGCAGGGGTTCACTAGTTGTAATTTGCCCAAAAAGGAAAGCCATCTTTCCACCTAGACCAAAGCGACCTCGAGCTTGTTTATGCTCATACTTAGAACCATAGAGGATTTGTCCAAAAGCAGGTAAAATATGGTCTCTGGGAACTCCAATTCCATTATCCTCAACCTGGAGTTTAAACCAATTTGGAGAAACCTCAGTTAATTTCACCTTAATTGTGGGAAGAAAGCCACCATCTTCACAGGCATCGAGCGAGTTTTCAACCAGTTCACGGACTGCCGTGTACAACGCGCGCATGTTATTATCGAAGCCTGCAATTGACCGGTTTCGGTAAAAGAAATCGGCAGGGGATATTGATTCAAAAGAAATTGCTGTAGTTGCCATCTAAATCGCCTATCAAATACTCGTTCTGTGTCATTTCTCCCAGCATCTACAAGGAGCCAGGGCTCGAACACTATAGACATTCAGACAAATGGTTAAAAAGTATCTGGCTATCCCTAACCATTCGGCTCGATGTTTTCGGGTTCTTCATCTTTTTTTCTTGGTGCAAAATTATCACAAAGTAACGAAGCCACTAAGAATGTGGCAATTAGAATGATAATGGATGTCAAACCTGTGGGTGGTAAAAGTATCAACGTGACAAAACCCAAATATTTCACACTGCCAATCACTTTAGCAAGAATGTCCTCTTCTGTCCGATAATCCGGATCTGGTGCAGGATTATTGTCGCCTTTTGTTGTAAAAAGCAACTCACCTCCAACCTCTTGAATCTCGATGATTCGATGAACTATGGGGACACCCGAATTCCCAGGAATAGATGATGCGTTATAGATGACAATATCACCGACGACAAGAGTCGTTGGATCCACAGCGCGGACGATGACAAGATCACCACGGTAAAACACAGGCTCCATTGAACCAGATTCAACCGCGAGTAAGGGCGTGGGGGTTTGAAGATAAAACTGAAGACCAATACCGGTGCCCCAAACAACCGCTAAAACAACAACAATCACTATGGCATCTTCGACGAATTCGCGTTTCCAACTTTTCTCTTGGCTCAATCTGAGTACCTCGAAATGTTGATGATTTGAAGAGTGGTTCAAGGTAAAAAGGTATGTATCTGGTACACCGGAGACCTAACGATTTTAAGGAGCCCCATATTATTCTTGAGCCGGTGGCAGTACATGCATTTCCTATCCAAGATTCTAAAAGATACTGTGGATGAATCGGTTCATCGTGCTTTTCTTCGGTACGGGAAGGGTGACTATGATGGCCCTGCAGCAGAAATTACGATTGTAAAATCAGGCAAGATTAAGATTAAATCAAATCATTTGTACCAAGATTTAATCGCGGCTGTCTTTGTGACTAACGTGCCAGTTGATACCATCTCGATCTCTGGTATTTTGTTGGGCTATACACCACTCGATGAAGCACTTGCCGCTTTAGGCATTGAAGCTGACCCGTTTAAGAAGAAACCTCGCACCCAGCTATTTCAATCAAAAATTGCTGGGGTTTACCCGGTCAATCAGATTGTTTCTCTCTACGACGATATTGGTGAAAATGCCTTAATTTTCTGTAATTTGTCTACAGATAAAGCATGGACTCATAAATCGAAAACCAAAATCCCTTCCGCTCAGAAAGAACCTCCAATTGAGGAACAGCTCAAGTTTAGTACAACAAATGTTCCTGCTGGAACAGACTTTGTTCAAAACCTTTTACAGGAACTTACTCCTGATTTCCTCGACGACATACCCGCCAATTTTTCAACTCTTCGCATCGAAAACACCTATGAGATTCAAGACCTCATTTTTCCCCCAAACAGAGATCAGATGACATCCAAAGAAATCCGTGTTTTAACCCAACGAAGTGGTATATTACATCGAACGTTGATTGTTGATGGTAAAGAATTCACAAGTAAACATCCCATGACAGTGTAGCACAATCTAATAAGCAAAGTGTCACCCAAACCAAAAAGAATTAAAAAGGGGAGTCGTCACTCTCCCTGACATTCGCACGAGTTGAATCTGATGCAGTGGTTACATTTACTTCCTTGGTATCCTTGGTTTGGTGGGCTTCTTATTGCCTTTGCAGTAATACTGGGCATTTGGCTTGTTTACATGGTGGAAAAGGCGCGACAACCGCCTTGGGGAAAAATGCTTACTGCAATTGTTCTCATTGCCCTCGCTTCAGGTTTCGGTATCAACTTTATCCTAATTTATTTGGCTTGGTAATCTTTTTTGCCGAATAAACACAAGAGTGTCTCTTAGAATAGCCGTGCTTTTTTCTCCAGTATGAGTTGTTGAACTGAACACACATCAGCCAATTCAGTATCAAGAATTGAGGTTACGTTCTTTTCAACGTCGTTCCATGAGGACGGATTGTCTACAATTAGTTCTGCAGAAGCAATCAATGGCTGGTCAATGGGGTATCCAATACGTGTTAGGATTTTAACATAGATTTCTGATACTCTGGGCTCTTCAGCAACCACACGCTCCGCGATAAGTTGTGCTAACACATTGTAAATCTTACCAACATGATTTTGTGGGTTTTTACCTGC
>JBHLQC010000113.1:0-5514 GCA_048885185.1 Candidatus Odinarchaeota archaeon
GGCCTTTTTGTCTGCCTCAATATCTGGAACCGCGGAGAAGAGGTGCATAGCAGAAGTCCACATAAATGCCGCAAAAAGTGGAAGAAATGGTGGGAGGAATAATCGAAGTTGGTAGAAGGCTAGAATTGCGGGGATAACATAAAGGAAATTAGACATGAAGTCAAGGAATGGTCGAGCCTTGAATCGAATAGGTTTAGCACTATACAAGAAGGATAGTATGAGAAAGACGGCAAAGAGGAATCGGGCAATGTTATCTGGTTGAAAAACCATGAGAATAAGTCCATAAATGAAAGAAATGAGAATTAACAATATCAAGTTGTGTTTATCTTTAGCTGTCACCCGATATTCTTTATCATCCTTTTTAGGATTGAAAATGTCGGTATCTTCATCATAGTAATCATTAACACCATAAAGGAAGATGTTTGCTGGGAAAATGAAAAAGAGTAGATGCAAGGCAAAGAACGGCATAAGAAACTGATTAATCGTGGTCACTCCGATAGCGTATCCAATCAGATAGGTTCCGCCAAGGTAGAGCCAAAACCGTGGTCGGGAGATACGAAAGGCGAGCCTAGCAATACTACTCACATTATTTCCCTTCACCGATTTTGCTCTTTTTCTATTCGGTCAGCCACAATCTGAGAGGATACAAGCGCCATTGGTACTCCAATCCCAGGGTGTGTGTATTGTCCTGTATAATAGAGATTTCTCACCTTCTTACTCCTGTGGCGAGGTCGAAAGAATGCAGATTGGCGAAATGTATGGGTGAGTCCCACAGCTGTACCTTTGTAGGCATGGTAATCATTTGCAAAATCGTTCAAAGCGAAGATGCGTTTAACTGTAATTGAATCTTGAAACGATTCTCCAATTGATTTCTCCATGTGTTTGATGATTTTGGTAAAGTATTGTTCTCGAATCTGTGGTGTATCTTCAATTCCTGGAGAAATTGGGACGGTGACAAAAATGTTCTCTTTACCTTTAGGGGCCACAGACGAATCGTATCGTGAGGGGCAGCATACATAGTATGCTGGTTCGTCAGGCCATGCAGGTTGATCAAAGATTTGGTTGAAATGGTTCACCCAGTCATATTCGAGAAAGCAATTATGATGGGTTAATTGTGGTAACTTTCGATCGACTCCAAGATATAGCACAAAGGCTGAAGGGGCAATGATTTTCTTTTCCCAATATTTTGCAGGGTACGTTTGATATTTCTCATCAAGCAATTCCATTTCAGAAAATGGATAATCCGCATTGACAATAACTAGATCCGTATCAATTGTTCCCTCAGATGTTTGCACTTGATGTGCCCGACGAGTCTTTACATCAATATGTGTGGCGTCTACTGCAAATCGAAAAGTGGCACCATAAGATTTAGCGAGCTTCATTAGGCCTTCAGGAATCATCCCAAGGCCACCCCGTGGATACCAGACGCCCAGATTGTAATCTATATGTGAAATAATCGAATAGAGTGCAGGAGTGTTTGTAGGATTTCCTCCGAGGAATACAATGGGATACTCTAAGATTTTTCGTGCACGATCGCTTTTGAAGAATTTTTTAACCCATTTGTCTATGTTGCTGAGGATGTGTAGTTTTTGTCCAGCTCTCATGAGCTTCGGACTAAGCATGGACCAGATACTGCTCAAGTCCTCATACATAACACCTTCCATCATGAAGTTGTAGGTTTCCTCAGCTTTGTCCAAGTATCTCTTTAATTTCTCACCGCCTTTTTCTTCAAAGCCATCAAAAGTCTTCAAGTTGGATTCTAAATCAGCTGAAATATCGACAACATCGTCATCTCCAAAGAAGATACGATAATTTGGGTCGAGGCGGATTAGCTCATAATAGTCTTTTACCGATTTATTGAATTGTGCAAAGAAATTCTCGAAGATTTCAGGCATTAGATACCAAGAAGGCCCCATATCGAAGACAAAGCCCTCGCTTTTCCAAACTCGAGCGCGACCGCCGACCTCCTCATTTCGTTCTATGACTTCCACATCGTACCCGTTTTTTGCGAGAAGTGCTGCGGTGGCAAGTCCACCGACCCCAGCGCCAATGATTAATACTTTCTGAACTGTCAAAGGTTATATCCCTCTGAGGAGTGCGTTGTTTTTTTGCCTTTATTTAATAATTTGGTTTTAACTTAGACACTAATTTTATATTTAACCTTTTACTATAATAATTAGACAATGCTGATAGTAAGAGAGAATCATTTATAAAGAAAAACCTGAACCCGGTGTTCAACTTAACGACGTTAATAAACTATAGGAGCGTTTTAACCATGTTAAGGGGAGACAGTTACCATCTAGAAGTCATTCCTACAACTATTCGGCTCAAGAATAAGCCTAGTCAAGGCGATTTAAACCGAGCTTATGATTATTGTATGGATTTGTTTGGGAAGCATGCCAAGTCATTTCACTTCGCTTCCCGATATCTTGAATCTGAACAGCGAAGAAGTATTGCTGCACTTTATGCTTTTTGCCGATTAGCTGACGATTTTGTCGATGAAGTTGACATGGAGCCCAACCAAATCGACACTGAGCTCAATGTCTTAACTGATATTGTATTACGTTTAAGTGAAGGTAAGACTTTCAACCATCCTATTCTACACGCCTTTGGCGATACGATGATGAAATACCGGGTTCCAGTCCAATATCTCATTGAATTGATTGAAGGCGTCCGGATGGATGTTCACCAAAAAGAGATTCAAAACCAACACGAACTCGATCTTTACTGCTTCCGAGTTGCGTCAACCGTTGGCCTAACCATGTGCCACATTTGGCGATCAATCCATCCCGAAACCCTCCAGCGCGCAGCGGATCTTGGCTTAGCGATGCAACAAACCAATATTCTTCGGGACATTGCCGAGGACTTTGATAAAGGACGAATCTACATACCACAAGAGACCCGAAAGAAGTTCAGAGTTTCAATAGCAGATTTTGAAGCCAGACAAATCACACCTAATTTCCGGTTCTTACTAAAACATGAGATAGCAAAAGCAAGAGCCAACTATGCCAGTGCAGAAATCGGCTTGATGGATCTACCTCCTGCCGCTGCATTTACAGTCAAGGTTGCTTCGAGGGTGTATGGAAATATCCTGAATCAAATAGAGAAAATGGACTATCAGGTATTCAAAGCACGGGCAGTGGTTCCAAAGTGGAAGAAGCTTTGGATTGCATATCAGTGTCGACGAGAGTACAAACGTGACATCCTTAAACAGAGATAGAAGCAAATTTTTTCAATTAATAGGGGTACGGAATGGGATAAGAATGGCTCAAAACAGCACTAGAAATGTGATTGTAATCGGCGGCGGCTTTGGTGGACTTTCAGCAGCGGTGCGATTACAATCAGCGGGATTTAATGTCACTTTACTGGAGAAACGTAATCAACTCGGAGGTCGCGCGGGAGTTATTGAACGAAAAGGCTACCGATTTGATACCGGTCCCACAATAATAACTCCACCCTCTGTGGTAGACGACATTTTTCTGGAAGCAGGAAGAAATCCATTAGACTATGTCGAACTAGTTTCAATTCATCCACACTACCGACTACATTACGCAGACGGCACTAATTTTGATATCGGCACCTTCGAAGAAGTAGAAGATCAAATCAAGCAACTGAGCCCAAATGACCTAGAAGGGTATCACAAGTGGCTTAAGATTCTTGAACCAATCTACAAGCTAGGATTCGAGAAATTTGCTAAAAAACCGTTTGAAAGCCTTTGGAGTATGGTTAAGATTATCCCGCCAGCTATTCGGCTGAAATCCTACAAAAGCGTCTACGGCCTTGTTGCCAGTTATATGAAAAACGAGAAACTCCGAATGGCATTCTCATTTGTACCCCTCTTCATTGGCGGAAATCCCTTCACAACTACTAGTGTTTATTCGCTCATAGCATACCTAGAAAACAAGTATGGCATGCTTTGGGTCCGGGGAGGAACCCACCGACTTGTTGAAGCCCTAGAAAAATTATTCCTTGAACTTGGAGGAACTATCATACTTAATTCTGAAGTCACGAAGATTGAAGTTGATGAGAAGGAGAAGAAAGTAATTGGTATTTCCACTGCAAATGGTGATCACGTTCCCACTGACATTGTTGTGAGTAACGCCGATGTTGCCATGACATACATGCAGCTCATCGATAAGCGATTCCGCAGGAAAAATACTGACCGACGATTCAAGAAAGCTAAGTTTAGTATGAGCTTATTTATGGTGTATTTTGGAACCAAAAAGAAATACTCAGACATGCCTCACCATAATGTCATCTTTGGTCCACGATATAAAGAACTCATCAAAGACATCTTTCAAAGGCATATATTACCCGACGATTTCTCCATTTATTTACATGTACCAACTCGCACAGATCCAGAACTTGCCCCACCCGGTTGTGAAACCTTCTATGCCTGTGTCCCAGTAACACACCAAGACTCGGGAATCGACTGGGAAGAAATGAAAGAACCCTTTAAGAATCAAATTCTGCAATACCTAAATGACAACTATCTTCCAGATTTATTGGATAACATCGAGGTATGCGAAGTCTTTACTCCACAAGACTTTGAACGCGAGCTTAACGCGTACAAAGGTAACGCTTTCCAACTACAACCCTTAATGACCCAATCAGGTTGGTTCCGACCACATAATCGTTCGCGTGACATTAAGGGTTTGTACATTGTTGGGGCTGGGACTCATCCAGGCGCAGGAGTGCCTAGCGTTTTACTCAGTGGAAAAATAACTTCTGAACAAATATTCCTTGATTATGGAAAACCAGTAAATGAATAGAAAACACGCTCCCTATGATTCAATGGGTTCCCAAGGATTATTTCTTAAAAAGTGAGGCTGCAACATCCAGAGCAGATTTTGCATCAAGTGCAAACCCATCGGCCCCAATCTTCTTCCAAAGCTCCTGATCAATCATGAATGCTCGACCACCAACAATGATTTTTACATCTTTGCAATTGTTTGTTTTTCTTAAGGCGGTTATGACATTTTCTGCTTCAACAACATGTAAGGGAATTGTTGCAGAAAGGGCTAGAAGATCTGCTTCTTGTGAGGTAACTGCCTGAAGTATACTCGTGGCGGGAGTGTTAGCGCCAACAAAGTATGTTTTCCATCCACTTAATTCAAAAAAATCGGAAACCATTCTTACACCGAGATCATGGAGTTCACCAGCTACACAGGCGGCAACTAAAGTTCGTTCAGGTTGGCCAGATTTCTTTATATATGGATATAGTTGGGCCATTACAAGTCCAGTAACAGCGGTTGAGAAATGTTCTTCAGCTACATCCAATTGGTTAGTTTGCCACAATCGACCAATCTCGAGTTGTACATTTTCAAGAACTTGGAGATAGATATCCCGAATATCGGTGCCTTTCTCTACTGCTTCTAGAATCAACTTACTCGCGTTCTTTCTATCTCCTTGAAGAAGTGTATTCAGATAGTTCCTTGCCAGCTCTGATAAGGGGAGTGCATCATCAATGAAGGAGGGAATTTCAACTATTGGTTGATCAAATTGAGTTAATCC
>JBHLQC010000114.1:0-5411 GCA_048885185.1 Candidatus Odinarchaeota archaeon
GAACTATCACTTCGCACTACTGTTATGAGGTTTAACGAGATGTACGGAGGATTGACAAGGACGCTGGGTGTCCAGGTAGCTCCTTGGTCATCAGAGCGGGTGAAGTAAATTTGTGAAAGTGGTGCAGTATCCGATGTGCCATTTACATAAGTCATGTAAAGTGAATCGTTGGATGTGCAGTGGAGGTAAGCGATCCATGGTTCAGCGGGTGTCGTCGTTGGCGTGAAGGAGGCTCCGCCATCAGTGGATTTAGTAAACCGTAAATCCCAACTTTGTTCGATGTAATCAGAATCAATTTCAATGTGATCCCAGACAATGTAGATGTTGCCACTGGAATCGATGCATGCTGTTTCCTTGTCATCGAAATACGTGGTGTCTGCTGCATTCACAGGAGTACCCCAGGTTTCACCACCGTCTGTGGTTTTGGCTACTCCGACACCTTCAGGGTCGTAGTTGTTGACAATGTCATTAAATTCAATCCATACAAAATAGACATTATCATCAGCATCTGCTTCTAACCAGGGGTCTGATTGGAAGTTATCGTCATCCATCCGGGTCATCAGAATATTTGGCGTATAGGTGATTCCACCATCTAGGGAATAGGCAAATCCTACACGACGACCAGGTCCATCATGGGAATCAGCTTCTTTCCAACCCACGAGTATGCGTCCATCACTAGTAATAGCCATGGTGGGCTCAACTTGATCGGTATATGGTGAGGTGCCATCCGTGACACGGATATTGGTTCCAAATTCGTTAGCACCGTTTTGTGCCATGGCGGTGGGCATGAGAATTTGACTAAAAGGTGACTGACTAGCAATTGCTGCTGGTAAAATGAAGAATTGCGTAGCTAAGAGTATCGTTAATAGAATGGCATGGGAAGCTTTCATTGATATCACCAGGTCCTTGATTTACTCAAGGCGGGTATCCTGCCTATGTAGTATTAGATATACTCATCTATACCGGAAAGTGCGGTTTTCGACCCTTAATCCAGTTGCCAATAAAGAAAAGCAACCTAATGAGTGCGTTTAGAATCAAGTGTAGTGGCTCAGTAGTGGGGGGTGTTGTTTGCTTACATTTCGAATCCGGTTTTCCCAGTGCCCCATTTGTCGAGAGCAACTTTTAATTCTGGATGGTCTTCGGCATAGTCTTTCAATGTGATGCCTTTTACAGTGGCATCGATGGCTTGGCGGAATGCCCGAGCCCCAGCTGAAGGCCCGCCATGTTCTTCGGGGTAGGCATGGATACCGCCGCCGGTTCCTATCATGATTTCTAAGCCGAGATCCTCAACCACCATGGGTACGTGTCCAGGTGTGATTCCACCACTAGGCATGGGCATCGTCGGTTTGATATGCTGTAGAGGATAATTCATCGCTCGAGCCATTTCGATATACCGTTGTTTAAGCAATGGCGCTTTGCCATAGGGTGCAGGAAACACTTCGATATCAATACCCGCGAGTCGGGGGAGTTTCCCGATGACTAGTTGAGTTGAAAGGCCACTGATTGGGGAATAACTGAGAGCCCCAGCTATATCCATGTGTCCAAGGACTGGAACATTGATACTGGGGTCATCTGTGACTTGCCTGACGGCACTGTATCCGACAGCAAGGTAATTAATCATCAAAGCGTTGGCTCCATGCTCGAGAGCCGCCTCAGCGTTTTCCATAAGTTTCGGAATCCGGTCCGTAATGTTGATGGTGTACAGGGTTTTTTCTCCCTTCTCAGAGTTCGCCTTATCGATTGCATCCATGTACAAGGGAAGACGCTCAGTGATGCGATTAAACACGGGATCTGCGATGAGTTCGTCATCTTTAATGATATCCGCACCACCTCTAGCAGCTTTATAGAGAAGTTCGGCACCGACCTTAGGCGGGTACCCAGTACAGGGTTTTATCATATTATTCAGGAGGGGTCGACCTTTCACTCCAAGGACTTTGAACACGCCCTTCGTGCCAAACTTAGGACCTTGGAATCCTTTCAACCAACTTTTCGGAAACCGAAGGTCCAAGACCTTCACGCGTCCACCCATGCTGATATTACCTACGACAGTAGATAGAAGCATAGGGATTTGTTGACCGAAATTCACCCATGGAAAGGCAACCTGGACCACATAATGCCGGTGTGTAACATCTTTGGGTTGACTATATTCGGGGTATGGCCCTTCATAAATGCCAATGACTTTGGCGACGTACTTTTTCCGCATTTGTGGAGTTTCACCTGGGACCAGCACCCAAGTTCCAGTACTTTGCTCAACAGCCGCCATTTCACAAATTTCTTTAATGGGTAGCCCAATGGGTGCTCCAAAGTAGTACGTAGCAATGACATATTTTTCCGGATCGATTTCGTCAGGGAGCGCATTGGGCTGACTTTCGATTGGGAGATCATCATGTGGTGACATGTTCGTCATCTACCTACAATGCATGATTCGGTTACACTGGGATGTAAGGCTCTATTTTAGCCTTATCAACGTTGATATCATTATAGGAAAAATGTAGTTCTGAACTACAACAGCTTCACCGATGTGTACGACTATGTATGAGCTTCGTTTTCAAATGCATTAAAGAAAAAGAAGAAAAAGGGCTCCTTGGGAGCCCCATAGTCTACCAGAGATTTGTTAGTCGAAAGTGAACCACTAGCTACTTTTTCGCCGGCGAATGCATAACACAATGATTAGTATGACGAGGATCACTATTACAATTAAAAGTACAAGAAATAGTGGATCGATGGGTAGGGGAGGTGCTGCAATAATCGTCTTCGTTGCGGATCTTATTGGGAGGCTGACCACTTGTGTACTCGAATCGATAGCTCCATCCACATCAACGTCGGTGACATCAACCGAATAGGTAGCTCCTTCTACAGCAGTAGTTGCCATAGTGAGTGCGATAAGGAAATGCTCCGTTTCCCCTTGATGGACTAATACCGTAGGATCAAGAGAAATTGTCTGCGTGGCTTGACCCAGACCTGTTCCCACCAGTTCATCAGTAGCATCATACACGCCATTACCATCAACATCTAAGATGATTAGTACGGCAATTACATGAGCTGTGTCTCCCCTAGTAAACGAGAGGGTCATGCCTTCTACAGTGAAGTCTTCCCCAATGGCTAACAAGTCGAGTTGGAGTACCACGTTTGGAGTTATCCCGTTGGGAGCCCAATCATGATCGCTGGGAGAGTTATCTCCAACGGAGGCTACGACACTTCCCACCATTGTCTTGACCGCAGACGTGTATGGCGGTCCTGGCAGATTCAGGGTCAACCCAGAGGATTGCCCTAAAGCACGGATTTGCGTGACGTTGAACTGGAATGTTTCTCCTGCAGTTGCTGTGAAAGTCAACTGATACACAATCAAGAAAGCATGGCTTTGACCCTGGGGGACTGTATGACCTGAATCCAATTGGAGAGTACCATCGTCAGAAGCATAGACGCCACTATCCAAGATTGATTCAGTACCACTATCATAGAGACCATTCGCGTTTTGATCATAAATCAGGTCGACTTCTGAGATGTCAGTACTGTCATCTGCTGTGCCATAAGCTGCAAGGGTGAAATTGATTTGGGTTAATCCTTCGTTTGTTGCTGTAACGTTGACTTGCAGCATCTCGTTAAAGGGGTCAGCATCCGGGTCGAAATAGTTGCCATGATCACCCGGAGTATTACCACCTAAGATAGAATCTCCAAGTGGGTAAAATGCTACATCGTCAAAGAAGACATCACCAAAAGTGATAGCATCGCCACCGATTACTGAGACCCGTAAGACAATTGTCACTTGGGCTGTTCCAGGGGGTGAGGTAGCAATGTGGTAGAGTTCAAACCAAATTGCTTGAGGGACATTAACAGGTGCCGTGAATGCGGATCCAAGCGGTGTACCACCGCTATCTTCCCAGATAACACCAATGTCAACAAACAAATTTGGAGGAGTTGTCATGAATACCCAAGCTGAGAGATTATATGTTGTATCAGGATAGACTGGGACCACAGCTAGCTGACTCCATTCAGCGTGGTCACCTGGCTCTGCTCCATTGATTATGTCAACCATAATTCCTGCCGATTCAAGTCCAGTATGGGGAAATGCTGTGGGGTACAATGCGATGAAATCGTCAGGTGGATCAGTTGTTGTAGTAAAAGCCCAGTTGTTTGGAGCTGGTGGTACAGCGGGGGCTTCCATTCCCGGATTTAAAACAATCGGGAATGAAGCAGCAGTTACTAGTGCTGTTCCGGAAAGCAAGGTAAGAATGAGACAGAGGCATAGCCCGGTAAGTATCTTTGAGTTTACACCTTTCTTTGAAACCATTATCATCTACCAAGTAATTCCCAAAAAAGGAAATTTGCTGTCTCTATGTTAAGACGCCATTATAAGCATACCCTTAAACGCTATTTTAGCAGTCTCAATCATTCAACAAACACGCCTGTGTTTGGTTTTTGGTTCCGGGTCCTCTACACGTATGTTTAAATAACCTAGTTTGGTGCATATTAAGCAGGTTTGACTTGCGGTTTTGATGAGAGGTTTGAGGCTCTTCGATCTTTAGAAGGCTTCACATCATTTGCAGGTCAACACTAGGGGATAAAAATGAAAATTACGAAAATATTTTCCATTGTTTTACTCACTTCGTTCTTTGTTACATTAACACTAATTAATTTCCCAGTGACTGCCACAGAACCGACATTTTCAACTTCTTTCGCTCCACCAGTCCCTTCACCGGACGGCCCCAGCATCTTAGCATACATAGAATTCGCGGATAACAACGGTAGCGGTGAGGTCTTTCGAACCCGTGATGTCATAACTAACACCTATGGTTCAGATTTCACTTGGACAAATCTTTCAGATTGGAATAATCTGGAAGAGGCACTCAAGATTCATGATATCTTCTTGATTCCTGAACAAGAATGGGGCACGATGGCTGATATGAATACAATTGGAACTGCATG
This sequence comes from Candidatus Odinarchaeota archaeon, assembly GCA_048885185.1. Lineage (GTDB taxonomy): Archaea > Asgardarchaeota > Hermodarchaeia > Hermodarchaeales > Hermodarchaeaceae > Hermodarchaeum. The sequence continues at coordinate 4,927 of JBHLQC010000114.1, forward strand.
GGATCCCATTCTCCATGATTACGTTGAAAGAGGCGGCATCGTCATTTCGTGCGATGGCTACTCAGCTCCATCAGGAGCGATTGGAGTCAATGGGCGGCTCATGATGTCTGCCGGGTTTATCAGCTTCATCGCCGCGTATGACCCTGGAGGTCCTGGATGGGTTACGGTGAACAAAATACATACCAGTGACGCCCTCGGTCAAGGCACTGCAGCATCGTGGACAGAAGAAAGCATGACTGTATCTTATGATGAAACAACCGCAATCACGAAGGTTGTGAGTGCTGGCGATTATGTCGTTATGCACGATATGATTGGTAAAGGTCACTTCGTCATGATTGGCTATGACTTTTTTTCTGTAGAACCCAACTTTGAAACCATTCTTGCTAATGCCATTCGCCTTCATCGACACGTTGTCTTTGATGATTCACATGCTAACGGCTATGAAATTGACATGGAGTTTTGGGGTTGGCGTGAAGATTTGCGGG
>JBHLQC010000115.1:0-5373 GCA_048885185.1 Candidatus Odinarchaeota archaeon
TAAAATCGGGAAACTCCTCGACAAAGTGGAAAAGAAAACAGAATTCAACAAACTCGATGCAACCCAACAACGGAACGTGCACCTCATTCGCCGTGAATATGATTCAGTAGTAAAAATCCCAGAAAAACTAATGGGCGAGATTGCTAAGCAACAGACAATAGCCGTTAGTGTCTGGAAGCAAGCAAAAGCGAAAAAGGATTGGAAACTCTTCGAACCCGAACTCGCAAAGATGGTTGACCTTGTACGACAGCGTGGTGAAATCCTCAAGGACGTCCGAGACACACCCACCGTTTATGATGCCTTGTTGGATCAATTTGAGCCTAAAATGACACAAGATGTCATTTCAGCAGTGTTTACTGACTTGAGGAATGCTCTCATTCCCCTCGTCGACAAATACACGGCAGCGATTAAAGGAAAAGACTTCTCGTTCTTGAATCGGAAAGTGCCGATTGCGATTCAACGTAAAATCTCGACAGCCCTTGCGGATTTTGTACTCTATGATACAACATCAGACCAAGCTGGTGGTCGAATTGACGAAGTCGAGCACCCCTTTACCACTGGCTATTATGACGATGTCCGAATCACCACACACTACTATGAAGACAAAATAGCCTCCTCAATCTATTCGGTACTCCACGAAGCAGGGCATGCCCTCTATGGACAGAACTATCCTCAGGAAGGAAAATGGCAACCGTGGGGTGAAGCCTCAAGTTATGGCATTCATGAATCACAATCCCGTTTCATCGAGAACATGGTTGGCCGCTCTCCAGAATTCGTTCAATATTTCTTCCCCATTCTGAATAAACTCACAGATAACACGTTCAAAGACATCAGCCTAGAGCAATTCACCCAAGGAATAAACAGGGTTAAACGCTCCAAGATTCGAATCGAAGCTGACGAAGTGACCTACTCACTTCACGTCATCATCCGCTTCGAAATCGAACGTGAACTCTTCGCTGGTAAAATCACCATCCCAGATCTCCCCAATATCTGGAACCAAAGATACGATGAATACCTTGGTGTTAAGATCAAACACGATTCAGAAGGAGTGTTGCAGGATACTCACTGGGCTTCCGGTTACCAAGGCTACTTCCCCAGTTACGCTCTTGGTAACATTTACGGCGGTCAATTTCTTGCCATGATGGTGAAAGATATTCCCGATTGGTTGGACCACATCGCGAAAGGCAAGTTCAAAAAAATCCTACAATGGATGATTGACCATATCCATAGCAAAGGGAACATGTATTATCCCCAAGACTTAGTCAAACAAGTCACCGGTGAAGGCTTAAACGCCAAGCCTTTCATCAACTATCTTGAAACCAAATACAAACGCATCTACGGCGTTTAAACCAATAATAAAACAACCGTTAGGCTTCAAATATTGCCCTTCATCCCTCGAGTTGAAGTAAGTTATTTATTTGCTGGATTGCTTGAGCAGGGTTATGAATGACAAAAAATCAACACCGTACACCCTTGAAAAAGACAGGAATTTGTCTCCGCGTATTTCCTTATGGTTTTCCATGATGCGGGAAGTGCGCAAAAGGCTGCTTAAGAAGTTGGAGCCACTAAGTGATGAGGAAATTGATTATACACCAGATGAGCGAAAAATTGAGACCATCGGAACCCTCCTACTTCATATCGCCGGAGTGGAGTGGGGTTGGATTTTCCAAGACCTTGATGGCAAAGAGATGGATTTCGAAAAGTGGAAACACGGATTTGCCCTGCTACCAAATGTGGACCTTCCACAATTGAAAGGAAAGGGAAAGGAGTTCTATCTGAACCGTTTATCTGAAGTTCGAGAAGAGGTGGATCAACGGCTAAAGCGTTTGCAGGATGATGATTTGGATCGGATTGTGACATTTGAGGGGGAGGAGCATAGTATTGAATGGATTTTGTTTCATCTTGTTGAGCATGAAGCAATGCATGTGGGACAGATCTCCGTGCTTTCTAGGATGTTTAGAAAGAAATCATAATCTTGACGAGTATAATTTTGAATGGGACCACTAAATGTAATTACATTCACCTAGTGAAAGACAGGGGTTGTTCCATTACCACAACCGCCATCTAATCTAGGAGTGTAAACGTCTATATAGGAAAAGGAATTCAGTATGTGAAAATTCGAAGAGGGAGTCCAATGAATCGAAAAAGAAAAGCGGCTATAGCAGCTATCGTTTGTATAATCCCAATTAGTGTCGTATTCATTGGTTATTCAGGAGTTATAGTTGTGTACACTCACCCCTTTGCAGTGTATTGTAATTGGACCTGTCTTGATGAACAGGTTCTTCAATTTGAAGTTCACCCGCCATATATACAATGGAAATTGGTAGTTAATGTTACTGAAATCATGGGAGATCATCCGGATCCCGCCATTAATAGAACAATTACTGTCCATGAGTGTTATGGGATTTTTATTTGGGGTTATATGGAAATTAACACTACCGGCATTTATGAGGCAGAATGGGCCCCAACAGAGATACCTCAACCCGCTTCTTCTGTCGGTTTTGCTCCTGGTGCATGGAACATTTCGATTCGGGGCAATGGATGGTATTACGGCGGTTTCCAAGGTCAAATTACGGTGTATGCAAGAACTCTAGCCCATATTCTCATGTATGGAGGTTGACCGCTGTCGATGCAATCTCAGCAATTGTGATTGTCGTTGTAGAGGTTCACAAAGTTTGAATGAATATTGATTAGGAATTACTCTTTACGATATTTGGGGATGACCTTACGACCAATGAATTCGAATTTATGTAGTTGATCTTTGCCATACCAAACGGGATAGTAGAAAATGAATTCCGTGATACCAATATCGCGGTATTGTTGAATGAAGTTCACAAAGTGCTCTTCTGAGTCGAAGACAGTCTCTGAGTGGGGAGAGAAATAGAGAAATGAGCGGCGAAGGGTTTGTGGGTCTCGACCAATTTCTTTACAATACTTGTCGAGTAGTTGGTTCCGTTTCTTGGTATCTTTCAGCAGTTGTTCTGCTGGAATACCCCATTCGCCTCCGTAGGAATTCCATGTATCAGCATATTTCGCTGTAACTTTGAGCATTGAAGGTCCTAGAGCACCGATTGTGATGGGGGGACGTGGGGTTTGAATTGGTGCCGGGGCCATGGCTGCTTCTTCTATCTTGTAGTATCGACCGTCATATGAAGTAACGCGATTCCGGAGAGCCTGATCGATGATCTGGACGGCTTCACTGAACCGACGAACGCGTTCGGGTGGAGTCCAATCTTCAATCCCAGTCATTCGATACACTGGATCGACTGCCCCGGGTGCACCTGCGCCTAGTCCTAGCTCTAGACGTCCTCCGGAGATATGGTCCACTGTTAGTGCTTGTCGGGCAAGAACAGCAGGATTCCGTAGTGGATTGGAAGTAACTAATGTCCCTATTCGAATATGTTTGGTGACTGTCGCAAGACCAGAAAGCAGTGTCCAGGCTTCAAACCATGGGTCATTGGGAGCCATGTAGTTGACAAAATGATCTGCCACCCAGACACTATCAAAATTCAGCGCTTCAATGGATTGCCAGAGCGCCACCATCTTCTCCCACGGTTCACTTTGAAGCGTGATTATGCCAAAACGAAGTTTATCAGTCATGATCCACCATCTCAGAGTGCTTTGTAAAGCCCTTAGACTTGCTTTAAGGCGATTTCTGTTAATTACATCTCTATTACGTCCCTAATAAGGTGAACCCACAATCTGAGTTCACAGAATGTGACTTTTCTGATTCGTGAAAAAGAGTCGCTCGGAATCCGTGATTTTATAGAGTCCTGGTGAAATGGGCGATAGTTTAATTAGCGTAATTTGAAATGCCTTAGTTGGGGTAACTTAGAGGATGATTCATCACGTCTTCATCATCGATGCACGGCACGAGATAGTCGTGCAGAAGAAGTTTTGGATTATCAACGTGAATACCATTGAAATCGAGGATTTTGCCACACGGATAAAAGAGAGCAAATCATTGCTTATCGAACAAATAGGTGAAACGAAATACATCGGACAGCCACTTGGACGGGGTGTCGTCATTTTATGTGCCGAGTCAGTCGATGAAGACACGACACTCTTGGAAAAACTCGAAAAAGTGACGGACGAATTCCGCCGTGTCATCAGCTACCAGGAAGAGTACGAAGAATTCATGCAAAAAGTTGACCAATACGTGACGACCAAGCTCAAGGTCAGCATCCTTGGCTATGGTGGAGTCGGAAAAACTACCATGGTCCATCTCCTTAATGGTGGAGGGATCCCCCAGACCTATATCCCCACTATTGGTATTGATATTCAAAAAGTCGAAGGCGCCCGTATTGGCACCTATGAAATTCTTTGCTGGGACTTCGCGGGACAGGCACGGTTTCGAAAGTTATGGAAAGCACTTTTTTCCCGAAGCCGAATTGTTTTCATTGTCACCGATTCAACCCTTGAAAATGTCTTGCAAAGTAAAGATATAATCAATTTTCTCCATGAGAACGGCGTTGGTAGTGAAATCGTCGCCATTGCAAACAAGCAAGACCTAAAAGGAGCGTTAAAACCACATCTCGTGCAACGCGTACTTGGCGTAAGGACCCATGGGTTGACAGCTATTGACCCTGAGAATCGTGAAGTCGCATTGGATATCATTCGTAAAAGCTTGGAGAAGACGGTGGACTGGGAGAAGATGGAATTCGATACCATCGACTTCGCACCCTAACAACCTGTTTTTCAGCATTGGAAAAGCCAAGCAGTTAATTAGGGCAAACCATTTCATGAAGTCATGGTAATCATATGGCGAGTCAAAGTGCAATCCAACAAACGCGGAGAAACCCCCCGTTCTTAGTGAGTAAGGTTCAAGCCAGTGACAATCTTAAAGCAGATATAAAGAAAGCCGTAGAGCTCATTGGGGGATTAGACCAACTCATTCAACCTGGAGATTTGGTTACAATTAAACCAAACTTGAACACCGCAGACCCCTATCCAGCCTCAAGTGATGCTGATTTCATTCAAGCCTTAGGCGAAGTTTTGCTTGATGCTGGTGCTGGAAAACTCCAAATTATGGATGCATCCACCCAGCGGGTTTGCACCCGAGATGTTGGTGAAGAGATTGGAATCTGTGATGTGGCTATGGATTTGAATGCAGATTTCATCTCCCTAGACGAACACCCCTGGATCAAACAATCTTTTCCACAAGGAAAATACCTGAAAAGCGGAAAAATTGGAGAACCTGCATTGAACCTTGGCAAACTGGTAATCGCACCTTGCCTGAAAACACACTTCATTGCCAAATTCACAGCGAGTATGAAAGTGTTAATGGGGTTGTTGAAGCGGCAAGATCGTTTGAAAATGCATATGCGGAGACTCGAATTTAAAATCGCTGATCTCGCGTCGTACTTCCACCCC
>JBHLQC010000116.1:0-5315 GCA_048885185.1 Candidatus Odinarchaeota archaeon
GTATCACGACCGGAGTTGCAGTGGGTTGGTGGACGATTTCGTTTAATATCAGTGTGGAAAACTATGAAGTCCAGTATTTCTCAGAGACGTTCCATTTAGTGTGGGCAACCTCGCTCACCCCTGAAAATGGAGATTATACACCCGCAGAATACGAGAACGAAACTCTGATTCTTGACGTGACCTACACGAATACTAATACGGGGCTAGGTATTGACTCTGCAACTGTTTGGGCAGTAACGGTGTGGGCATCCCACCCTATGTCTGGATTGGGGAACGGAGTTTATCGACTCACATTAAACTTGACCGGCGTTAATCCGAATACATATGCAATTGTTGTGTATGCTCAACTAGCTAACCATGAAAATCAGACATTGAATTTGGACCTTGATGTGTTGGCAAAACATGATCCCATTTTGACAATTCTTTTTGCCCCGCCCATTTATCCAGGGACAGAGACCCACATAACGATTAGTTTAACGTATGCAAATGGTACCCCTATTGTTGGTGCGGATGTGGATGTTGAGGTGTGGATTGAGTATGGGAATGGTACGATACTCGTTTTGACGGCAGAGACTGTCACAATAGATGTTTTCGGAAATGGTATTGTGTTTGTCCAAATTCCATCATATTCTGCCGAGGATTGGGTAGACGGTGATAATGGTCCGGTCTTATGGGCGTCAGCCGCCTATACTGGTTCTCGCGAAATTGCCGTAGATTCAATTAGTACGTCTCAGGCACTCTCACCTCTAACGCCAATGCCGTGGTGGGCCGAACTACTCCTTGCTTTGCTTCCATTCATCATTATCCTCATCATCATTGTCGCTGTTGGATGGGCTTATTATGCTAAGCGGGTTCGTCCCAGGAAACAGGCCCAGCAGCTAGCCTTGGAAGAAAGTGGGGGTCTGTGGGCTCAACGATTGATGGGAATTATGGATCTTCGTGCTTTGTTTGTTATGTACGCTAAAACAGGCTTACCGATTTTCACTTACGATTTTGCGGGGGGTAAGATGCCCAGTGCGCTTTTATCCGGTTTTATTTCAGCGGTCAACGCTTTCTATGGTGAACTCTCAGGTGATGCAGATCGAGAATCTCAACTCCGTGATGTCCATTACAAGGATTTGCACCTAAGTCTTCGTGAAGGGCAAAATATTGTGAGCGTATTGATCTTAGATGCATCACCGACTGAAGAACTGACCGAATCATTGGCTAACTTTACGGCACAATTTGTCTCCCAGTATGCCACTGAGCTAGATGCCTTTGATGGTCGCATCGACCTTTTTGATTCTGCATCGGAGGTTGTTGAGCGCAGCTTTCATCGTGAGTTATTGATTGCCTATGAGTGCGCAGAAGCACCTCCGAGGGGCTTTGCCCGAAAGATTTACGACTTGGCAATTAAAAGTGCTAATACAAACGGACGAGTATACATTCCCCAATTGTTTGTTGCAGCAATCGAAAAGTTTGGTTCAAAGAAGAAATACAACATCGCAAATGCTCTTGAACAACTATTAAAAGCGGGTTGCCTTCTTCCATTCCAAGAATCGAACATCCTCACCAAATCCTCACCAGAGGAAGCCGCTGACTCCTCAAACTTATTTTATTAAACGATAAATTCTCTGTACGCACTCAGAGATTTCGCTTTGAAGAAGTTTTTTGAAGATAATGTAGCAATGAAGATAGAAGACCGGAGTTAGATTCAGTATGTTTGCAAAGCGTGCTACCGCCGCAAAATTATCCATTCAAGATATCGAAGATGGCGAATTAATCGCTAATGACCAGGGAAATGTCGTTGCCGTCGAAACATATCTCGGTCAGATTAGCCGCGTGAGTGTCATTGCTACCGTTGTGGATCGATATCAAGCGACCCAAGAACGACTGGACGAACAAGGAAAGGGATTTGCGACAATAACCCTTGACGACGGAACCGGTGTGATTCGTGCCAAAATGTGGGGCGACTTGAGCGCGAAAATTGCAAATATAGAGATAGGGAATCTCGTTTTGGTCATTGGGAGGATTCGAAGTTTTCAAGGTGAAACTTACATCAACGGAGAACTCATTCGAGTTTTGGAGAATCCGAATTGGGAAACTGTGCGCATGATGGAGTTGGAATTATCACGGGCAGAACCCCATAAACTTGAAAACCAATTTCAGTCCGCACCCTTTGAATTTGCTGAAGCCGAAGAAGCGCCTTCCACGTCTCAACAAAAAGAGCTTGAGCCCGGTGTGTGGCATAGTGCTACAGCCACATTAGATCAGACAATGGATGAAGATGCCCCAGTTCCGTCGGCTGAGCTTCGACGTACAGTGATTCAGACTATTGAAAAACATGATTCGGAGGGTGGAGCTCGGTTTGAGCAAATCCTCGAAGCGTCTGGTGGTGTCGATGAGGAAGTAGTTGAGCAGGTGCTCATCGACCTGTTAAGTGAAGGGCTAGTTTATGAGCCTGAGATTCATCGGTACAAAAAATCCTAAATCAATCCAAAATCTTTTTGTGCGTATGAAGGGTCAGCCACGTACTCTACTGGCATTCAAGAAACCGAGTGTACTCATGTCCCAAGAAAACCAGAAGTGCGTAAATCACATGGTTTATGAGGTTGCAATCCCTTCTTTTGAATGCTAGACTGAGAGGCGATACTACGTGTCATCAAAATCTACGAAGAAATCATCTGCAACCAAAAAATCTACAACGAGCAAGGCGAAGGCCAAAAAGCCAACAAAGAGTAAACCTAAGACTACTAAGAAACCAACGACCAAAACGACTAAAGCAAAGCCAAAAGTTGCGACAAAGGTCATCAAAGATACCGATTATGCTGCCCTCTTGCAACGTGCACGAGAGCAGATTCCTCCGGAAGTCTTTGATCAGCCCCGATTTCGTGTGCCTGAGGTTGATTCGTTCATTCAGGGCACCCGTACGGTAGTTCGCAATTACAAAGATGTTACAGATACACTTCGTCGGGATCCCAAACACCTTCTCCGCTATCTTGCCCACGAACTCGCAACAGCGGGTGAAATCCGTGGTCCTCAAGCATTCTTCAACGGGCGATTTTCTTCCCGAGTATTAGAGGAGCTAATAGGGAAATATACGGATGAATTCGTTGTGTGCCCAGTCTGCCATCGTCCAGATACTGAAATTCGTCGTGATGATCGGCTTCTCATCCTAGTGTGCAGTGCATGTGGTGGACGAACTCCCTTGAAGGGATAAAAATCAAGAGTGGATGTGAATGCGAGTCTATCTGAATCAGATGCAACGTGAAGGCGAATACATCGTCGCAATCTGTGACCAAAACATCATTGGTCAATTCTTTGAAGAGGGAGACCGATGCATCCATGTTAGTGAGAAATTCTACAAAGGCGAACTTGTCACGGTTGAAGAAGGGTTAGCCGCAATGGAAAAAGCAACCATCGCTAACATTGTCGGTGAATGTATCGTGGAAAAAGCCTTAGAAGCCCAATTAATTCATGAACGAGGCATCATTCGCATTCAGAATGTCCCCCATGCGCAAGTAGTTGTGACGAAATGAATTGCCATGACCCGTCACTGCCCTAAATGTGGACAAGAGCCCTCCAAAACAAAACCCTTCATCGAAGGATTTTGCGCAAACTGTTACTTTGAGCGGCAGCCATTAATTGTGCTCCGCCATCCCCCTCAAGCCAAGATCTGTCCCCGCTGTCAAGCCTATTATCACCGGGGGAAATGGATTCGCCAAGGAGATAAAACCCAACCGGATCACCTTTACAATATGGTCTGCGATTTGCTTGATCCGTTATTTTCACCCAGTCAACCAGCTGCCTTTGAAGTTCAACTCCTCGAGCCACCACAAGGCGATTCAGCAAAAATCAAAGCGGTTCAGGTCGAAATCACCGCAAAAGCGGATGAGTACGCCCATGAAGAACAACAAGTTCTCACCATTCCTGTCACACCGACTTTATGTAATCAATGCAAACAGACAGCAGGAGGCTATTTTGAAGCCGTACTTCAAATTCGTTCCTCGTCGGGAAAACTTGACCCTGATCAAGGCGACCAGATTGTAGCCTATCTAAACCAACGACTAATTGAAAGTGATGCGCCAACTTCCTCGTTAAAATTTCAAGAAACGCGGGGAGGATTTGACGCAAAATGTACATCGGGTCGATTATGTCGTAGTCTTGCTAAGAATCTGGCTGAGCAATTTGGACTCACAGCTACGACTTCGAGTAAAGTTGCGGGACGAACACGCGATGGCAAGACCCTCCGAAGGGATACATACCTGCTACGATTTCCACCCTACCAGGTTCAGGATGTTATCGCCTACAAACAACAACCCTTTGTAATCACTAGCTTACGAAACGGTCGTTACACCCTTACCAACCCAGTTACAGAGCAGCGAGAAACCTTGAGTCCGAAAGACCTCGCTGAAATTGATGCAGAGCTCTTGAATGATGAAGTGGAGACTTATCAGGTGATTTCTAAAGAGGGAGAAGCGTACCAGTTGATGAGCCAGGCGGATTATTCGATTTTTGATCTTCCTCAATCGACTCAGGAGTTGCAGGTTGGAACTATGGTTCGGGCAATTGAATGGAATAACCAACTTGTGATTATGCCCGAAATTGAAGAATGAAATCTGGATTATCGCCTTTTAGTGGTCAGTTTTAAATAGGTGTCTTCCTGTTGTAGCTCATCCAATTAAGGAGTATAATCATGTCAAAACCCCGAAGAAAAGGAAGATCAGGTAGAGGTCGTCGTCAATTTAAGGGTCAGTCTAGCCAAGAAGGCGAAGTGATTCGGGTTCGAATGCCCAGAGAGGGAGAAGTGCTGGGGATTGCTGTACAACTTCTTGGTTATGACCGTGTTCGCGTGAAATGTGCTGATGGGAAAGCTCGACTCTGCCGAATTCGGGGAACAATGAAGAAACGTGTATGGATTCGAGAAGGAGATGTCGTCCTCGTGGCACCTTGGGATTTCCAGACGGACAAACGAGGTGACATTATTTGGCGGTATTCCCAAGGTGAAGCCGGATGGCTTGAAAGGCGTGGTCTTCTCAAAATTGAGTAACCACATCTCACAAAATTCATATTTACCCACCCCCAGAGATTTCTATTTATGTTAATTCTTGGACTGATTGATGCTGCCTTGGAATTAGTGCCTGTGGAAATTACCAGTGACCCTGCTGTAATTTCAACGGCCAAATCCCGTGGGAAACCTCCAGACCAAATTTTGCTTGATGACGCCCTCCATTCCAAAGCCCTTCAACAACTCCCTGACAACGAAAAACGTGGACGCCCAGACATCATTCATAGGAGCCTTCTGACAGCGTTAGACAGCATCTTAGCCCGAGAAA
>JBHLQC010000117.1:0-5271 GCA_048885185.1 Candidatus Odinarchaeota archaeon
TCACCAATTATTATCCGGTTTAGTTTTTGGGTTGGAAAAGAGCAGTATAAAGATTGACATATAAATGTACTTTTAGGGCTAAGACTTGTTTTTCCCTGACATGACTTATTATGAACAAATACGGTGAACGAATTATATTAAATGGCTTTAATTATGACTTGTTTAACAGCCAGCTCACAAACCTTTCTGACACCATGCTCGCCTGGTTCATAGTGACTTTTGAGAAGACCTGCCTGTTCGAGGATTTTAACCTGAGCGCTAATATTCGCCTCCGTTTGTTTTAACGCTTCAGCAATTCGGCTAACATCCATACTCTTATCCCGAAGAAGAGAAATGATGCGCCATCTTGTTTGACTTGAAAGCGCCTTAGCCACACGGGGAACTTCTTCATCTGGAACTTCAAATCTTTCTTTCAAATTAACAGAACCCGCCACAGTAAATCAATTAGATAGCCCTTCTCATCGGCTCTCCTTAATATACGTTTCCCAGTGAAATAGTTCACTAAGGTTTTTACCAATAATTTGGCTTTTTATTCAAAAAGGGGTTGACTCAATTGACGACTTACTCCCAATAGGTTTTTGTCGGCATAACACAGATTTCACATGATTGATTTGCATCGACTAGCAAAAATTCTGAGGGAGCTCAAGCCAGAGGAAGTGGCGGTTCTTCAAACTCTTGAAGCATTAGCACATCGGTTTGAATATGTTCCAATTGAAGAACTTGAAAAGAAGATAGATCTTGAAGCTGATGATGTATTGTTTCTTCTCGGGCAACTTAATAAACTGCGGTTGGTAAAACGTCAAAAAGAGCATTATCTAGGATACAGCATGACTCAGGCGGGGTATGATGCTTTAGCTCTTTATGATTTAGCGATGAAAGATGTCATCGTTTCTTTAGGACAACCTTACGGCGTTGGCAAGGAATCAACAGTATATCGTGCTCTTAATCCTAAAGAGACAGAAGTTGCTGTGAAGTTTCTACGGTGGGGGCGGTCAAGTTTCAAAAAAGTACGTCGTCTTCGACGTCTGAAGGATGATACAATCTCTTCGTGGATGAATGTCAGTAAACAAGCGGCAGAACGAGAATTCAAAGCCTTGCGAGTAATGCATCGGTTAGGCGGTCGAGTGCCAGAACCTCTAGCAATTAATCGGCATGTAATTGTCATGTCTCAGATGACTGGTGATCTCCTGCTTGATATGATTGAATTAGAGCGCCCAGGAGTGATATTAGATCAGATTTTATCCCAAGTCCAGCTATCATACCATAAAGCAGAGCTAGTCCATGGAGATCTTAGTGAATACAATATCTTTGTTGAAGAAAACGGACAGATAATAATTTTTGATTGGCCACAGTGGCAACCAATTACGCATCCTAATGCTCTTTGGTTACTCAAACGTGATATCACAAATATTCTTACATTTTTCAAACGCCGATTCAGAATTACTTATGATGTTGATGAAACATTAGAAAAACTAACGGCTGGGACGGATAGGAAGAACAAGAATGAGTGAACCCTCTTCACAACGAATCATTGGCTTTGATATTCTACCTCAAAGTTCTCCTTCCTCTAAGAAATCCCCTCAATATGCTTCGGTACTAATGGAAGGAGAAATCCTTGAAACTAACAGTTCGATTCGCCGAAGTGAATTATTGAAAATGGTTCGTCGAGTTGAACCTGATATTCTTGCTACCGATAATTTACTTGAGCTATCTGATACCGAGAAAGGCGTTATTGAATTTTTATCTAGACTCCCATCAAAAACACGGGTGATCCAAGTCACTGGTTCCCCTGTTCACGGAATGACTTCTCTTACAAAATTGGCACGAAGGCATGGCTTTACTGTGAAAAAACATCCAAATCCAGTTGAGACAGCTGTTCTAATTTCCCAACTAGCTTCATTAGGTGTAGGTACTGAAATATCAGCTCTAGCCCGTGAAACTCGAATTGTTGTTTCCAGAGCCCGTACTGTAGGACCAGGTGGCTTTTCACAGGCACGATTTCAACGACGAATGCATGGCTCAATTCAACAAACGGCTCGTAACATATTAGATAAATTGTCAAAAGCTGAAATCGATTACGATCAGTATGAAACGCGAACCCAACATGGTTGGTCACGGTGTTTGATTCATGTGTACGAATCCTATGACACCGTTTGCGGTGTTGTCCACTCTGAAGTTAACCGAATTGCTGGAGTGGCTGTAAGAATAGCTCCTGTAAAGCATCGGTCAATTCTTTATCTTCCCCGGAATGACAAAGACGAAATCGGTCCACGACGATTACTAGTTGTAGGGATTGACGCAGGAACTACCATAGGACTAGCAATTGCAGATGTTTCCGGGAACCTAGTGGCCCTTCGAAGTGGTCGAGGACTATCTCGTGGTGATGTTATCCGATATATCGTCGAGTTTGGGAAACCAGTTTTACTCGCAGCAGATGTATTTCCAGCACCCAGTTTTATCGAAAAATTAAGCACTACACTTCAAACACAGCTTTTTACTCCAGACAAATTGATGGCGGTTGTTGAAAAAAGGGAATTGGCAAAATCCTTTACGGCAGACTCGCAATTTCGTGCAAGTAATGCTCATCAAAGAGATGCCCTTGCAGCAATTGCTAAGGTCTTCCAAGTTTATTGTAAGAAGCTTGAATTACTTAACAAGCGTTTGCAAGAAAGTGAACAACGCCATTCAGTTTCTGAAGCTACAGCTTTAGTCTTACAAGGCGTTTCAGTACACGATGCTCTTGATCAATCCATAATACCTGCAGAAATTAACAAATTTCCATCGAAGCCCATCAAACACATTGAACCGACTGAAAAACCTCTGACACAGCAGGAACTCCAAAAAATCGTTGATCGTTTAACACGCCAGGTTGAATCTCTTCAACGTCAACTGGAATATGAACGAAATCAGCACCAACAGAGTGAGGAACACCAGAAAAAGCTTGAAAAGGAAATTCAGCACATCCAGCGTCTATTAGATCGTTCGCTAAGTGTAGAACAGCGAGAACACCGCCGCGATGAACGTATTCTCCAGAAGGAAGCAGAAATTCAACGCCTAGAGAAGAAAATACAGACTCAAAGTTTTGAACTTGAAAGGATTAAACGCAATTTAACAAATCTTAAATTAATGCGTAGACTGGAAATGCTTGGAGAGGTACAACCTGTAATCGTACTCTCACATTTTTCGCAAGAAGAAATTCGACGGTTGGATGAAAGGTATCCTCAGGATAAAAAACGTAAAGTCGTGTTTATTCAGGATCCTAGTGGAGGTGGAAGTTCAACCGCAAACCAACTTGTTCAGTTTGGCGTTCAAATAATAATTACTCAAGGGACGATGTCCCATTTAGCACTCCAGAAATTCAGTGCTGCACATATACCAGTACTAGACGCAAAATCTCTGCGAATCACTATTGTTGATGAATTTGCAGTTGTCGATGTTGAACAATTGAGTGTAGAAATCACAAAATGGCAGGAACATCATCAGGTTTCTGAACGTGAAGCAGCTGCTGACAATCTAGAACGCCTAATTGAAGAATATCGCCAGGAGCGACGAAATAAGACCGCGGATACAAAGTAAGTTCCTTCTAAAGGGTCTATTCCCCAAAATTTTGTACTACTCTTTATTATCCCAAATAATCTGGGTTAAATCCGGTTTTATGTACAAGATGTTGTTACCCCGAATTAAGACTTCACCGAACTTTGCTGTGGGATTACCCTCCATCAGTTCTTCGGCCCCCTCTAAAACAAGGTTCATGTACACATCAATTTCTTTTAGGCGACCTCGGTATTCCTTGCCATCCTTGAGCTTAATCAACACTAAGTTGCTTGTAGCCTTTTGTAGAATTTTTATAGGCTGATTTTCCACGATATTCGACCCCGGGGGTACTCCTGCTAACAATGAAATGCCACTTAAAGATAACGGTCAGAGGGATAGCTAAGGGGAAAACGAATTACTCTTTCAAGACCTTGATGATTAGTCCGTTATCTTCGTTGGCTAGGTTGTGAAAACGAGTCAGTATGACAAACTCCCTGTGAAGCATATCTTCAATTTCTTGGAGTGAAAGGGTTTTTGCTAAGGTTGTTACTGCCAGTGTTCCATCAGCTTGAATAACTCGTTCTAATTCTTGGATACCCTGCGAGATATCTGTCAAGTTTTGTAATACTGTTATACTGACTATCGTTGGAAACACCTGATCTCGAAATGGTAACATTTCTGCTGAAGCAACTACTAACATAACTGATTCACATCTAGGTTTGAAGTATTCGATTTGTTCTATAGCGATTCGCAGCATCTCAACAGACCCATCAACACCGATTACAGGGCAAAAATCGAATAAAGCTGTCAGGCCAATACCTGTTCCAATCCCTACATCTAAAACCGGGCTCTCAATTAGATAGGTCACTATCGCTTGGTATTTTGTTTGCTGGATTTGCAGATATCGACTATGGTAGCTTTTCGCAGATTCATCATACAGGCGAACTTTTTTCACAATTTCATACCTACGAGTGAATACTTATTTAGAATTACGGGCTGACTTCGGAGGGAATGAACATTGTCATCTAGCAAATTCTCAGACAGAAAAAAAATTTGGCTACTCCAATCCCCTAACTCTGACCAGGCCAATCAACTGCTAGAAAAGGCAATTTCCCAGAAACGACTTATCCAGATTATTGGAAGCTGTTATGTCGAATATCACGGACGCGCACGATCTGTACTAACAGAGGGAGAACGGCTCATCATCCTGAAACGCGATGGCGCCATTCTTGTTCACAAAGAAAACGGCGTAGAACCTGTCAATTGGCAACCACCCGGCGCAACCCTAAAAGTTACACAAGAAAATGGTAAACTCATTCTTTCTGCTAATCGTGCGAAACCGCGTGAAACCGTCCGCATTGATTTTTCTGACATTACTATGATCAGTGCAAGCCTTATTGACGACACTGGCGAGTTTAGCATGTACTTAACAGAAGATGAAATGCAACGTGTTCTAAGTGCAAATCCCGAACTCATCGAACCGGGTCTCCGAACCATCCGGAGAGAACGTCATGTTGCTCCAGGGTTTATTGACATCTTTGCTCGCGATACCCAAGGACGGCTAGTCATTATCGAAGTTAAACGACGCCGGGCTGATAATGAAGCAGCACAACAACTCCATCGTTACATTAAGAGTCTCCAAGGTGATGATACCGCAAATCTCCGAGGCATTTTAGTTGCTCCCAGCCTTACAAAGGGCACTCATACGCTCCTTCAACAGTTGGGCTTAGAATACCG
>JBHLQC010000118.1:0-5245 GCA_048885185.1 Candidatus Odinarchaeota archaeon
TCTCGGTTCGGCGGTGAGGTCGGTTTCGGAGGCACTGTCGTAGTCTCCTTATAGTGATGGTGTGAATCTTCCATATAAAATTAACTGTTCTTACCTAAAAATGAGTTAAAAACGAAGATTAAACAAAACTTCTCGCAACATAGAGCTAGCTCAAAAGAAGATATCCGTTTTTACAGCCCCTCTCCTGAAGGTAATTGAAGAAATAACGCTGAATGGAAGTAACTTATGAAAACGCCAATTCAAGTAAGGCTTTTGTCTGTGTTGGGATTAGAGTTCTCCAATAACTTGCATGAGTACTTTGTGATGACGTCTTTCATCCTCAAGAATGTGTTCAAAAATTGCCTTCACTGTTGGCTGTTTAACAATCTTGATTTGATCTTCTAGAAGCTCAATCATCTTTCTTTCGACTTCAATATGCTCCTTGAGATCACGTTTTGCAACCTCTTTGTCAATCCATCGGCTTTCATCGAAATCTCTAAACGAGTATGGTGTTTCTTTGAGTACTCGTTCAACTGTTCGGTACATTCTTGCATGTTTTCCAGAGTCCATACCTAATTCTTCTATGAGGAGTTTTACAGCTGCATTTGATAAGGTTTCAGCAGTTTTTTTATAGAGTTCTACTGCCTTTTCTTCAATCTTAATTGCCCGAGAAATCATTTCAAGTATTTCTTTATGAGGTCCTTCAGACATTGTACTCAAACCCATAATTGTAGTGGCACAAAATGGGATTTACTCCAAGAAAAGACTTCTCCTCTTGGCAATGAACCGCACTAGAACTTCCACACTTCTTCCTTCAAAATCTTATGATGGCGTTCTTCATCATTGAGGATGTGCTGCAAGAGGGCTTTGATAAGTTTATCATCGGTTGCAAGAACTTCATCTTTGATAAGCTCGATCATCTTCTTTTCGCGATCAATATGTGTTTTAATCGCTTCCAATCCCTGGTTCCGTTGCTGCCAAGTACTGACAAACGTCTCTCGGGAAAGTTCGCCAGATTTTAGAGATTCGAGCATCATCTGAATAATCGCGGCGTGTTTGGTCGAGTCGGCAGCACAGATTTCAAACAAGGCTTTAATCCCCACGTGATCGATATCCTTCATTTCCGTACGTAAGGCTCGAGCGGATTCTTTCTCAAGTGTCAGTTGGGTTTCTAGCAATTTAATCAGTCGTTCATTGGTCATGGGTTTTCACTCCTTCATGAGGTTATCAACAATATCACGATAGTATGAGTGAACGTTAGGACTCACCCGTGCATCCAATGCCTTAAATTCTTTGGCTAATTCATTCAATTCTTTCTTCGACAACAAATCAGCAGCAGCAGGAAACAGCTCTTCATCCTCTAACTTGATGTGGGGTCCAATCAGTTCTATATATCCATCCAGGCAGTGAATTACGCGTTCTCGGGCAGCACGGTCACCAGTAAACATCGGTCGTGCCCATCGTCGTAAATCGGTTATGTAACCAAGTAGATACATGTGTTCTTCAACAAGCTTATCGATAGTAGCAGCATATTGCGAAAGCTCCGACTGTTCGGCAATTGCAGGAAAGAGTAGTTGTTCTTCTTTGCCGTGGTGAACGATGTCAGCATATGTGCTCCAAAAATCAACAAGCTTCCAATACCGCTGAGGTCGAATTGGGCCACTAGTATCGATTTCATGGCGAAAGGCTTCGGTCACTGATACAGCTTTTGCGAATAGTCGGTGCTCCTTAGCTAAGGATTCAAGGGGTTGCATCGAATCACTCCTAACAAAAGATTCTGGTGGTCTCTACACTAACATCTCGGTTAAAAAAACCTCTGATTTACCGTTTCTTGATAAAATGAAAGTTTGGCTACTAATAACTCCTCAACTAAGTCGAATTTCACCGTTCCATAAATAATAAGAAATGAATCCTTACAGAATCTGTCTTCTTCAGATGAGGTTGTGAGATTATGCGTCGACTTCGCCCTCGGTACATTGTGTTTCTCCTTGGTATACTCATGATGGTCAGTGGAATTGCCATGGGATACGGGACACAAACTAACCTGGGAACAGCGCAAACCACGCAGTTTTACCTTTTCACCGATGAAGGTGTACCCATCCACAGCACTTTACAAGTTCCCAATGCTGCAACACCTGCTACCCCACTACCCGGCGTGATTGTCATCCATGGAGTCATGGGAACCAAAGAATGGATTATGGGCTTTGGTATTGAATTGGCACGACGGGGCTTCGTCGTCCTGACCATCGATGCCGTTGGTCATGGAAATTCAGGTCCAAGCCTCGGTTCAGGAACAGACCGTGGAGGTACCATTGCACTCGAATTCTTAGCTAGTCTACCTTATGTGAGTACCATTGGCATGGTAGGACACAGTATGGGTTCAGGAATTGCCTCTCAAGCAATGAATGCGTCCTCCGTCCAAGTTGACAGCTTTGTGATCGTTGGAGGCGGAGGCTTAGTAAATTCTACCTATCCAAATAACGTGCTCATCGTTACGGGCTTATATGATGAATTGTTTAACATCCCTGGAATGTTGAACACCTTAGCAACTCCTTTCAATACAACCGCTCCAGTAATCCCTGGACAACTCTACGGAAGTTTTGATACAGGGACAGCACGAAAAGTAGTAATTCCCCCCTCAAATCATCTGTTTGAAATTATTGACTCATATGCGATCAGTGAATCGGTCGACTGGCTCATGAACAGTCTCAAAGGCTCACCCGACGCGTATTGGATTCCCGCCCAAAACCAAATCTATCCCATATGGATTCTTGGTGGATTAATCGCCTGCATCGGAGCAATGTTATCTGTACTAGCCCTCTTAACAGTCCTCATCAAAATCAGACCCTTCCGGCAAATCCATCAATCTCCAAACTCCTCGTACTTCGCCAGCACACCCACTTATCTGGGATTAGGTCTTCTCTACGGAGTCAGTGGTTTAGTTACACTCTTTGTCCTATTATTAGTTGGTATCCCCATTTACTTCACTCAGGGTTTGGGATTATCAGTAGCCTTAGGCCTCTTGGCAGGAGGACTTCTTACACTCCTAATCCTCCTGGGAATCAAATTCTATCAAAACAAAAAATCCCAAAATCAACCAACATGGAACGACTACGGAGGGTTCAATGGTCAACCAAAAACGTTGCTAAAGGCCATCGGGCTCGGATTTCTACTGGGTTTCATAGGCATAGGCTGGCTATACCTCTGGGTGCTTCCAGTTGATCTATTCCTCGCCCTTGATTTTCGAGCCTTTCTCCCCTTTCTCAAAGCCATTTCACCAACACGTGCCACATATATTCCAATATACTTCTTACTGCTTTTACCCTTCGTCCTTATCGAAGGATTATGGCTTATGGGATTGCTGAGAACAGCTCCAAAAGATAGATGGTGTATAACGCAAACCGTTTGGACCGTCAAGGCAATCTTCATCAAAATCTTGCTCTATGCCTCAATCATAATCATCCAAGTCGTAGGAAGTATCGCGATTGGTGGTTCACTCATCTCTGGATCCATCGGGTTTCAGCTTATCTATCTCTACATGTTCATTCCCTTTTTCGCAGTGTCTACCACAGTCATCGCCTGGTCCTACCGGATTAGTAACCGCTTCTACATTGCCGTCGTCTTCAATGCATTTCTCTTCGCTTGGCTCATGGCATCCATTCTCCCCATCTACATCTAATCTCAAATGGTATAGGGGTCCTATCACAAGGTTAAAGCAGAAGGATATCCCTCATTCACATTGAAGACGTGGAGATCCAGAAATGTCTGATGATCGCTTCTGGTTACTAGATGCAGCCTATGACGCTGAGAATGGACAAGTGCAGCTCACCTATCTCCAAACACCTGCCCAAAAGCTGCACACAGTCCAAGCAGACTTTACTCCCTACTTCTATGCTCTTCCACCAAGTCTAGGTGAGCCAATTAAACGAAAGGAATTGATGCAAAACGAGTTCATCGAAGTAGCTCGCATCCCACACACCTCTCGTACACAAACAAAACGCGAATGGGAACGCGACCTGAACCCTGAACTGAGCTTCATCTATGATCAAAACCTCCGATTTGGAAGCCCCCATATACAAACAGAGCAGGGACTTCAACCTGATGTACCAATCCCACCTGAACAACTCCAAGAATTCAACACTCGATATGCTCAAATCGCGAAAGAAGATTCACTGAAATTTGACTTTCTCAAAGAATTCTTTCGATACGCAATCCAACCCGTTCCTGACCTCCCACGAGACCTTCTCAACATCGATGAGAAGTTCGATGAATCACGAATCCTCTGGGGCATCATGTTAGCTCGCATCGCCAACATCCATTTTCCCCGCGCCCTCAAAAGCCGACGTGTCTCAGACTGGATACGCTCCATGCTACATACAACCTATCGCCATCTCGATATTCTCATCCCCAACCCAGACGAACTCACCCTGGGTCATACTCCACATCGTGTTGAAGGCGCTTTAACTATTGCACCCAAACCCGGGACCTATTATAACATGACCGTTGTCGATTTCGAATCCCTATACCCCAGCCTCATCGACCGATACAATCTCAGCTACGAAACTATGGATTGCCAACACGACGAATGCAAATCAAATAGCGTCCCGGATGAACCTCATTACATTTGCACCAAACGCCGAGGTATTTTCAGTGCACTTATCGGAGCGCTGAAAGACTTACGCATTCACTGGTTCAAACCCTTAAGCCGGCAAAAAGACTTACCCAAAGCAGAACGGGAGCATGCGACCATCATCTCAGATCTTCTCAAACTCCTCCTCGTGAGTAGCGGAGGTGTCACAATACGCATCCGTGGCCTTGCCTCACCTCCTCTAGCCGAATCCATGATGGCCTATGGACGTTGGGCCTTACGATCTAGCTGGGATTATGCTATTGAACACGACATGCGTCCCATTTACGGAGATACCGACTCGCTCTTCTTAGACCATCCAACTAACAAACAAGTGAAATGGCTCATCGCAAAGGTGAAGGACGAACTCAACCTTCGCTTAGCCGTGGATGTTGTATACCCACTGTGTGTATTTAGCTCAGCAAAGAAAGCCTACTTTGGAATACTGCCTGATGGAACACCCGACCCTAAAGGCATCACCCTAGGAAAATCAAACACTCCACCACGGTTTCGCCAAATCTTCTTAGAAGTCGCAAAACCCCTCGCAGGAGTGGATTCTCCGAAAAAACTAGCCAAAGCAAGACCTGAAATCGTAGAAATCCTCCAACACCAAATCGCTGCCCTCCGTCGTGGGGAATT
>JBHLQC010000119.1:0-5107 GCA_048885185.1 Candidatus Odinarchaeota archaeon
ATTTTAGGTTTGAAATTATAAGAGATTCGGCAGGTGAGTGTATGCCACGAGTGTGCCCGAACTGCGGACAATCCGTTAAGAATACAGCGAAATTTTGTAAGTATTGTGGAACGAAAATGGGTGCATCTGTTTCCACGCCAGTTTCCCGTCCAGTTACGACAGGGCGTGTTGCGCCAGAACGGGTGCCTGAACGAGCGCCGGTGACAGAAGTTCCTGCAGATGTGTTAGCTCAACTGGAAGCCCGTTCACAGCTGATGAGCTTAGAAGAGGAAGAGACGGAACTGCTGAAACAATTAGAAATCCTTGAGAAAGAGCTTGAAGAGGGCGATCGTTCAATTGCAGAATTAGAAAAGGAAATCAAACCCTTACAAAAGCAGATTAAAGCTTTGAAAACCCGAGAAAAGAAGCTTAAGTCAAAGGTTAAAGAATACGCCTTTGAGAAGGCAGGGAAGGAACGGTTGGCGTCAAAAGAGCGCCTTGATAAGCTCGAAGAACTGAAAGAGAGTGGAAAGGTTCGAGAGAGCGTCTATATTCGTCTTAAGGAAGAATATGAGAAGAATTTGGATGAAGCTGACATCCTCTATCAAGAACAGGTTATTTTGGCTCGTGAGTGGCTCTCCCTACTCAAAGCCCAATATAAAGCCGTTCGAAATGAACTATCTCTCTTAGATGCCCGTCACTCCGTTGGTGAAGTGAAGGACGTAGACTTCAAATCTCGTAAAGAAAAGATGGAGAAACGTTCAAAGATACTTGGTCAACAAGTCGAAATCTTTGAAGAAGTTCTCCGAGGTTTCTAACTCATTTTTCACTAAGATAATGCAAAGCTCGTCCTAACACAAAACATTTTAAACGCTAGTGCAGTTCTGAACGTCTCACTGGAGGTAATGTAAGTATGAACCGACGAGTCATTGCCATTGCCCTTCTCTGTTTAGGAATTTCTGCCTTTGCCTTTGGACTTGTAATAGGGCAACATGAGCTGATTCGCTCATGGCTCCAATATTTCTCTGACGCGTATGCTATCGGCTTTCCACAACCAATACCATAAGGGGTTCGCATAGTGAGCGAAACTGACACTGAATCACCAGAGAAGCAGGAACGGAGTTTGGACCGGTTGGGAAGCCGGTTTGCCCGTTGGAAGCAGTCGATTTTAGAAAGAACTCGTCCTCATAAAACCTTACATTACTGGGTGAAAAAAGCCTTCGAGGAAATACTTGCTATCCGAATCATCCGATTCATCTTCCAGCTTATCGTTTTCCTTCTGTTATTCTATGCAGGAATAACCTACGTTTTGGGTTATGATCCCTTACTTGAATCGGGATTATTTGCGGGTTTAGCATTCCTTATTCCAATCTTTGGGTATATTCCGGTTGTCTTTGACATGCCACATGGCATTGCCCAAGGAACAGCTACAGGTTTCTTTGATATCATCCAACTAATTGGACAGGCAGGTATGTTTCCCTTCATCGCCCTTGGCGCAGTATTAATTATCCCTATCTTGATTGGACGCAGCTTTTGTGGATGGGTCTGCCCTTTTGGCTTCATCCAAGACCTTTGCTCTCTTACCCCAATACGTACTCGTCGTGTCTCAAAGTCAACAAATCGCCTCCTTTCCTGGATTAAATACATTTTCCTCTTCACCACCTTGTTCTTCGTCTTATGGGTAGGTTTGTGGACCTTTCTCGGTATTGAATCAGACCTCGTTTACACACTAAATAGTGCAGGAGGCTTTGCCACAGCCTGGTGGTCAGTCATCAGTCCCTCGGGTACATTCTTTGTCATCATCCCTTACCTCTGGCTAAATGGCGTCATCTCTCCAATCGTCACTCAATGGAACCCATCACCTTTTGCTTGGGACCTCATCATGTGGATTCGCCTTATCTTCCTTCTCATCGTCCTTGTATCTGCTCTCTTCTACACTCGAGCTTATTGTCGCTGGATTTGCCCTGTCGGCGCCTTGATGGGTCTAGTCAGTCAATTTAGCTTTCTCACCGTTTCTCGGAGTGCCACCGAATGCCTCCATGGGCGTTGTGAAGAACAACGATGCACTACGGCCTGCCCAGTAGGTATTGATGTCATAGCCCAACCCCCTGGAAAACTCTATCACCGTGACTGTATAATGTGCTTGGATTGTGTGGCAAAGTGCGGTTATGATGCAGTGAAGGTGGATTATAGTTAGTCTTTGTGGAGTGTGACTAGATGGGTAAAGTGAAGCAAGGATCCGAGTGTAGTGTGGATGGATGCAATGAAAAAGCCACGCGTTCTTTTGCCCTAACTAAGGTTAGGGAAGCCCTTCAATCGGAGGGTGTTGTCTTTCAAGAAGAACGATCTCGGCGTGCATATTTGTGCCAAAAACACTACAAGCTCTTCAAGAAGCAAACCAAAAAGGATAAGAAAATCGATAAGTGGCGGTATAGCACCTGACGGCGTGAGGAATTATTCTTCGTCAGTTTCAGTCGTCAGCTGGTTGACGACTTTCTTTATTTCCTTTTTCCAGCGAAGGAGATTTAGTGCCAGTTCCTCATGTTCCTCAGAGGGAATGGGTCCAGTTTTTCCAGCAAGGGGCTCGAGGATAGCTCCCATTTCGAGAGTAGCTGGTTGAAAATCACCACCAATCCGAATTAAGCGTTCACGAGCATCAGCAACTTTGACGTATACTTTCTGATAGTCAGGATCGGTGAGAAGTTGGTGGAGGGCCTCGTCAATCTTTCGTTCTACAACAACGGCTTTTGAGGCATGCGAGAGTTTGACACCCGGGACAATGCTAAACCGTTCTATTGTCTCAGTTATTCGTTGTGAAATTTCGTTGAGGTAGCCGGGGAGTTTTTCTTCATCAGCACCAGAAATTTCAAGATTAACCACAGGTTCTTTTGAATCAACCAAAAGTGTGGCTTCCAGACGCTGTTCAGTATTCGGCATACGGAAAGAAACCGTTGCGGTACCGAAGAATCCTTCTCCGGTATAAGTTTCAGCGATATGGATGAGCCTGGTGCCTATTGAGGAAATGCAAAAATACGCAGCACCGAAGGCAAGACTAGGTGATAATTCCCCGATTGGAATCTCTGTTGACACGGTAAAACCCTCCTATCAAACTGGGTAAAAGAGGAAAAAAGTGTTCTGTTGCTTTATTGGATTGAACACATTCACGCAGGGTTGGATGTAATCTAGGTGGTTTCTTGAAATGTGATCCGATCTTTGTGCGAGAAAATAGTCAAAAAAGAGAAGCGCTATGAGAACCCACGAAGTCTATAAGGGTGTGCTTTCAAAGCCTTTACACACATGAGGTTATCGCGATGCCTTCAGAACCACCTAATGAACCACCGGAGAACGATGAAGAGTCAATAGTTGTCCCTCCGGATTCTGAAGAGATAGAACCTGTTGCTGCAATTATTGGAAAAACTACAACTCACACACTTCGTATACAAGTAACAAAGCAGGGAGATGTAGGTCGGAACGACTTTCTTTCCATAACTCATCAGGGCGAAGAATACCTGCTCCTTTGCAAAGAGCTTTGGAGAGAGAAGGGAAAAACGATTGGGCAGTGTAACGTTGTTGGTCCAATGCCACGAACACCGTTTAATCCTGAGATGATGATCTACAAAGCGACCCCGCGGATTGTGAGTGCGGCATTGGGCATTGATATTTCAGAGGAAGAATCAGCGTATGTTGGTCACCTGTCTGCCCATACAGTGCCAGTTCGTCTCCCCGTGAAACGATTAGGACGTCTATTTGTAGTTGGAAAAACGGGAAGCGGTAAGAGCTACACGACTGCAGTCATCATGGAAGAATTTCTAAAGAAAGGTATTCCAATTGTAGTCTTAGATCGCCATGGCGAATATTCGAGTCTAAAAATTCCAGCAGAGGAGGGCAACGAAAGGTTCGGTGTGAAGCCCAGGAGTTTCGAATTGAGTGTTATTGAGTTTGCTGATTTGCATGCTAATCCAGGTGCTGATCTTCCAATCGAAGCAATTCTCGGAACACATCCGAAGGACCTCATTGTGTCGGGCCAAGGTACTATCATCAACTTCCGAGGATTAGACTTAGGGATTCAAGAAGCGTTATCACGAGAAATTTTGAATAACCTCTATCAAGCAGCTGTGAATCGCGAAATTCCACCCTTTTATTGTTTTGTCGATGAAGCCCACCTTTTAGCGCCTAATCGCGGAAAAGCCGCAACAACGGGGATGATGCGACTAATAGCCCAAGAAGGGAGAAAATTCGCTGCCAATTTGGTGGTAATCACACAAAAACCGCAATTGCTTGACACGACTGTACGGAGTCAGGTGGGAACGTGGATTATTCATCAACTCACAGATGTCCGAGATGTTGACATTACTGTAACTAGCACAGAGGGGCTCTCCAAAGACTGGGTTGAAGACATACAACGCCTTGATACCGGACAAGCAGTTGTTGCAGGGGATGCCGTTGAAGTGCCCCTTTTCCTTGATGTTCGCACCCGTGAGACTACACATGGCGCTACTGGTTTTAATCCTCTTGATTTTGCTGAACGTCAGACATTAGAGGAGTTAGAGAAACGACGCATTCGTCTGCGAACTGATTTTGCTGGACGCATTAAAGCAGCAGTGGAGCGGTTTAAACACCTGACGGCTGATGCCTCTGAAGGACAAGCGCCGCAACAAGTCCATGCTCTACGTTCAGAACTTCAAGCAACTGAGCAAAAACTCCGAGGGCTTCGAGAAGAGAATAATAAACTCGCTGTTCGAGTTCGTGAGCTGCAGAATGACTTAGAGAAAACTGAGAAAAAATACAAAAAAGCGATGAATATTGCTGAACGCGCGCTTGCCGAACTAAAAGGACGAAAATAAAGGAACACGTGGTGTTCTATTTCGCCTGCCAAGCTTTAGTTGTCACTTTATCAACAAGCCCTTTATCTCGTAGTTCATTGAGAGATCGAATTATTTCATTGCGAGGAATATCTACTCCACCAGCACTACGAATGATTGTTTGGATAGCTCGGGGTCGCTGTGGACGTTCCCGAATCGTTTCAAAAACTGCGGCTTGAAGCACTGTTAATTTCGCACGTGACTTCTTTGTTGGTTTGCCTTTGGGCTTCTCTTCTTCAGGTTCCTCATCAACGTCAGTAACTACT
>JBHLQC010000120.1:0-5082 GCA_048885185.1 Candidatus Odinarchaeota archaeon
CAATAACCGGTGGCTTCGGCTCTGAATATTGCACTCACTGGAATCTCCTCAACTTGTTGCAGGTTCCAAATCACTCGCACATTTTTACTTTCTGCTTAGTCCGCTAGGAACCTCTTTACAGATCGTATTCTTTGAACACTTCGCGCTGAATCAGATAGCGGAGAATTTCAGCAGTTCCTCCACCAATGGTCATGAGTCGTGCATCCCGTAGATATCTTTCCACGGGCTTTTGTTTTGTATAACCAATACCTCCAAGCACCTGAAGGGCTTGAGAAGCGGATTCAATGGCGGTCTCACAAGCAAAGAGTTTAGCAATGGCTGCGTCTTTGGTAGCGGGCTGATTAGCATCAATTATTCGAGCAGCTTTAAACGTGAGAAGCCTAGCTGCTTCGAGTTTCATTGCCATATCTGCAATTTTGAAACTCACTCCTTCGAACTCCCGAATCTTACGGCGGAATTGAACTCGATAATTGCTATAATGAATAGCTTCCTCCATCGCTGCTCGAGCAACGCCATTCATCTCTGCAGCCAGAATAGTACGTTCTGCATCCAACCCAGCCATAACGACACGAAAACCACCGTTAACGTCTCCTAGAATATTTTCCTCAGGAACCACCAAGTCTTTGAATGCCATTCGACCGACATGTGCTCCATGCATTCCCAAGAGATCATATTCTTCAACGACTTCGTATCCCTTCGATTTTGTTTCGACAATAAAAGCAGTCATGCCCTGCTTTGCTTTTACTTTAGGATCGGTAACCGTATAGCACAATAAGAAGTCAGCCACAGGACCATTGGTAATGAAACGTTTCTCGCCGTTTATCACATAGTTGTCACCTTGTTTTTCTGCTCGGGTTTCAGTAGCAGCAACATCACTTCCCACGTTAGGTTCGGTGATTCCTAGTGCTCCAATCTTCTCACCCTTCGCAACTGGTGTCAGATACTTCTTTTTCTGGGCTTCAGTTCCGAACTCATATACGGGGTGGGCAAACAGAATACAAGACGCAACGCGGGCCATATCGAGCCCTGCGTGTACGGCACAAATCTCTTCGGTGACCAGTACTTCATACATGAGACCCCTGCCTGTGCCTCCATACTCGACAGGATAGCGTGATCCTAAGTACCCTGCTTTTCCAAATTTTCGCAAGATATCCCATGCTTCAAATTTCCCTTGTTCGATGTCTTCAGCATGGGGGGTTAGGTTCCGTTGAACAAATGAGCGGGCTTCGTCTCGAAACTGAATTTCTTCCTTCGATAAAAACGACAATTCTGTCACTAGCATCACATCAAATGGAGTTCGATTCGTTTTTGCATCGAATCACAGTATATTATGGCGTTTAAAGTGCTTTGCCACACACAAAAAAGCTAGCAATAGCCTGTGAGGGTTAAGTGTCGGCGTCTTTGCGTTTGGATTTATGTAAAGCTGTAACTGCTTGCTGTCGGGTTTGACGTTTAATTTCTTCAATCTGTTCAATCGCTGGAAGAATTGTGTCAACGAGATCGCTCTTGGCCTGAATACCCTCGTGAGTGAGAAAAGCTACCGCCTCGCTACGACTTTTGAAAATGTCAAGGGCAATTAGAGCATCAACAATTCTGAGATCGCTGTCCCATAGGCGGGTCATTACAATATTGTCACGGCGTTTCGCTTCAGGTAGGTCGCCCTTCATAAAGACTTGTTTTAGTTCCTGCATTACTTCTTGCTTTAATGCTGCTGACATGACCGGTTCTTCTATCCTACTAGCAGCGGGTTTACGTTTTGCTTTCGTCTTTGATGTTCGGGACAATGTGTTCACAATCCATTAAGGGGTGATTCAAACATAGCATTTTAGCGTTACGCCTCCCTGTCTTTCACCGTTACACGCTTGCGCATTTCACGTAAATGATACTTAGTAAAGACGACAAGCTTAAATACGAGGTAAAGTACCTGCAAGATAATCTTAACACTGTAAAGTTTTATTCGAGTTTCTGGAGGCGTAACAGAATGTCAGCAGAACCCAAGAAATCAGACGATCCCGATATCGAAGTCCATCATAAAGTTGACGCTCGGGGACTGTATTGTCCAATCCCTGTTTATAAGACTCGACAAGCTGTACTCGAAGCAAAACCCGATGAGGTAATTGAAGTATTGGCAGATGATCCAGCGGCTGAAGAAGATATCTCACGTTGGGCAAAACGCACTGGAAATACAGTTCTAGCCTTCGAGGAGTGTGATGATTACATCCGATTTCTAATTCGAAAAACAAATGGGTGAAAATCATGAGTAAGAAAATATTGTATGTACTGACAAGCGGCTTAGATACGCCTGAACGGCTGTATGCACCTTTTGTACTTGCCACTACTGCCAAAGCGATGGGTATCGACGCAACCGTTTATTTCGTCGTAAAAGGTGTAGAGGTTATCAAAAAGGGAGAAGCTGAAAAAATCAAAATGGGAAACTTCCCCAATCTAAAAGAAGTAATCGATCAAGCAATCGAAGCAGGTGTTGAGCTAATGGCGTGTGACCAAAGCACACAAGTTCTAGGCATTGAACGGGGCGGTTATGTCGATGCTTGCGGTGTCGTGGGAGCAGCCACGTTAAATGATCTCGCACTCGAAGCAGATGCAGTGTTGACCTTCTAAGAGAGTATGATAAGACAGGGAGGGATGGGAAATGGCAAAACAAATCAACTTCAATCATAGTGCTGGAGTACCTGTAGATGAACGAGTACTCAAAATCATGAAACCATATTTCCGCCAGTATTATGGTAATCCCTCTTCTGTTCACGCAATCGGACAGCAATCAGCAAAGGCAATTGCTAACGCACGTGTACAAGTTGGTCAGCTTATTGGAGCCGCACCGAAAGACCACATCATCTTTACCAGTGGAGCAACTGAAGCGAACAACCTAGCCCTTCAAGGCTATGCCTATCGCCATCGCCGAAAAGGGAACCACATCATTATTTCTAAAATGGAACACCTCAGTATCATCAATACCGCCAAATTCTTGAGCAAACAAGGTTTTGAATACACCCAAGTTGGTGTGGATAAACACGGAATCGTTGACACGAAAGCCCTCAAAAAAGCCATCACTGATCAAACCATTCTCATTTCTATTCAACATGCGAATAACGAAGTCGGAACAATTCAACCTCTTGCTGACATCGCAAAGATTGCCAACAACGCTGAAATTCCCTTGCATGTCGATGCTGTAGCAAGCACAGGCTTAATTCCAATAGATGTATCAGAACATGGCATCTCGCTACTTACTCTCTCCTCCAACGATTTATACGGACCCAAAGGAGCTGGAGCACTTTATACGCAAAAAGGAATTGCTCTTCAACCAATCCTTACTGGAGGTGGTCAAGAATATGGCATTCGTTCTGGCTCTGAGAACGTCCCAGGAATTGTGGGTATGGGAGCAGCAGCGGAATTCGCTAAGGAACAACTTGCTGATAACGTGACACGCCTAACATGGCTCCGGGATCGATTAATCAAAGGCGTGCTAGAAAATGTCGATGAAGCCTATTTGAATGGACATCCCACCCAACGACTTCCCAATAACGCCAATATTCGGTTCAGCTACATTGAAGGAGAGGCGATAACACTCCATCTCAGTTTTCAAGGATTTTTAGTAGCCACCAGCTCTGCTTGCACGTCCAAGACCCTCGCACCTTCTCACTGTTTGATGAGTATGGGCGTGGCTGAAGCTGAAGCCCACGGGGCCCTGCAACTCACGCTAGGACGTGAAAACACCCAAGCACATATAGACAAATTCGTCGAAGTACTACCACCCATAATTGAGAAATTAAGAGCGATGTCACCATTATCAAAAGATGTCCCCTATTCCCTCTTTGAGGATGAAGAACATAATCACCATCATTGATCAGAAACAAAAGAGATGAAAAAACATGTATAGTAAAACAGTAATTGAACACTTTACCAATCCACGTAACATGGGCGAAATGGAAGACGCCGATGCAATAGGCAAAGTTGGAAATCCAACATGTGGAGACCTTATCTGGATCTACATCAAAGTCAAAGATGATGTTATCACAGATATAAGTTTCAAAACCTTTGGATGCGCCGCCGCAATTGCCACCAGTAGCATGATTACAGAACTCACAAAAGGCAAAACACTCAAAGAAGCCTATCAGATTACTCGAACTGATGTCGCGGAAAACCTGGAAGGCTTACCGCCGATTAAAATGCATTGCTCAAACCTTTCAGCCGATGGGTTACATAAAGCAATCGAAGAATACTTACAAAAAACCGGTCGCACTGTCGAGGATCTCAAATAATCTTCGACACGATTTATCCTGAACTCTTTGTATGCTGTTCAATGATTGATTTGAATGTGTCCGCGGATAGGGCACCCTTGATAAGATAATCTTTAGCTCCCATTTCAAGAACTTCCTGTACGGTTTCATCATCATCAATTGCAGTTAGCGCGACAATGGCAACATCAGGATAATCAACCGTTACTTTGCTAATGAGCTCCGTCCCACTAATTTTTGGGAGCACTAAATCCACAAAGAAGATATCCGGCGGATTAGCTTTGATTTTTGATAATGCCTCTTCTCCGTCTACCGCTGTTTCGATATCATATTCTTTGAGTAAGACTTGGGCTGCACGGAGAAAGGTTTCTGAGTCATCTGCTAAGAGGATTCGTATTTTATCCGATTTCTTGGAAGCCAATTTTGGGTTTACCCTCCACGAGGTGTGTGTAGATACAGTATTGGGGTGTTGATGGGTTAATGCCATGGAAGATGGTAACACCTTCCCTGACGGCAATTTCAACGTGAACATCTGCAAGATCAGCTAGATATTGATTGATGTCAGGTGTACTACTATAACCAATTGTGACTGCGAGATTACTTTCAGTGGCTGTATCATTGGCGATCCGTGTAGCCCATCGGGGGAGTTCTTGGGGACCAAGCCAAGAGTGTAGCCAGCCAAAGCCAACAACACTGAGTAAATTTTTACAACCTTGGTTCCGTAGTTCTTCAAGGACCAGGCTCCACGCGTTTTCTAAATCAGAGCTTTCTCTAAATGCCACGGTTTTGTAATATGGTTCACCCAGTTCAGCTGCAGCGCTAGTTACGC
>JBHLQC010000121.1:0-5076 GCA_048885185.1 Candidatus Odinarchaeota archaeon
CTGGGTTAAAAAAATTCGGGAGTCTCGGATTAAAATTCCACCACCTCTTGACTAATGCTTCGGTTGAGGAATTCAGGTTAGGGGAATATTGTTTTGACAGTTGGTGTCGGGGAATAGAAGGGTCCATGAATGGGCATAAGAATCTCTTGGAAGGCTTCAGCATATTCAGTTCCTGCTTGTAAACCACGTAATCGTCCTTTTTGCAGATTGAAGAAGAGATAGTATTCCTCGGTTTTTTTCATTTGGCTCGCATACTCATAAATCGCATCTGTTTTCAGCTCAATATAATCAGAAATATCGACTAACATCGTCGGCATGGAGAGAAGATTGTTAATCTCCATGAAGAGAAGGCGCTTCGGGCGCCAAGCTTTACTCTTATACTGCGTCGAGTGACCTGCCCATTCGACGGCACGGAGAACTGCTTCATGAACGTTGCGATGATCTGGATGGTAATCCACAGCACTATGAGAAATAATGACTTCTGGACGTTTCTCATGAATAATCGGAATGAGAGTCTCGGTTACATCTGAAATTGTTAGCGTCATATCTTTGGCTTTCAGTGCAATAATTTCTGCACCTAGTGTTTCGCAGGCAGCTTGTAATTCTCTGTGTCGGGCGACGGTGCCTGTAAGACAGCATACTGTAACTGGGTTTCCATTTGCCCTTTCAAGGGCAATCGTGCCTCCGCATCCGAACGTTTCATCATCGGGGTGAGCTGCCACGACCAAGAGGTGGCGAGACGAGGATTCAGACATACTGAATATTACGCTGTTTCTCTTCCAAAAGGTTTCCTCGTCTTAAGACGGAGTGCTAACAGACGTATAGAGCAACACATAAGGGTAGGAAAGACAGGATGCCTTTCGACAGACGATGCGAATTGGAATCACTTGTTACCCTGGGGTCGGAGGTTCTGGACTTCTAGCCACAAGATTGGGGGTCGAACTTGGCAAACGAGGACATGAAGTGCACTTTATTACTTACGAAGTGCCTTTTGAGCTCCAGGAAGGTCAATACGAGAACGTCACTGTAAATCTCGTTGATGTATTAGAATATCCCCTCTTTCGATATCCTCCTTACACTGTTGCACTCGCATCTCGAATGGTTCAAGTCGCACGAAAATATCAATTGGACTTGTTACACGTTCACTATGCTATCCCGCATGCTGTATCTGCTAATATGGCTCAACAGATGACAGGCATTCCCTATGTTGTAACGTTACATGGTTCTGATGTACATACGTTAGGTGCAGACCCTTCCTATCAACTTGCTACACGCTATGCCGTTGAAAGTGCCAATGCAGTAACATGCGTTACTAAACATATCTGCCAAACTGCCGAACAAACCTTGGGAATACGATGTGTGGTTGAACCAATCACGAATTTTACTGATACCGAATTGTACAAACCAAACGCGTGTGAATTTACCACAAATGAAGGAAAACGCCAAGTAATACACGTGTCCAATTTTCGTCCCGTTAAACGGGTTCAAGACTTAGTAACCGCATTTGCACAGATTGCTGATAAGCTGGATGATGTAGAATTACTTCTGCTTGGTGATGGCCCAACACGACCAGACATTGACCGTTTGGTTCGTGAGTTCGAAATGAATGACCGGGTCAAGTGTCCCGGTTTTAAACGGGACATTTATCAATATCTCCGCTGTGGATACGCTTTTGCATTAACCTCCGAACTCGAAGGCGCTCCACTATCACTATTAGAGGCAATGAGTGCTGGGTTACCCGTGGTTTCAACGGCAGTGGGTGGCATTCCAGAAATTATTGATGATGGGGAAAATGGGCTTCTGGTGCCCTTTGGGGATATCGATGCGTTGGCAGACAAATTGTATGCAATACTCACAGATCAAACGCTAGCAAACCGGCTTGGGACGAAGGCCCGGCAAACCATTATTGAACGGCATACGGTTGACAAAGTTGTGCCACAATACGAAGCTATCTACAACAAAGTGCTTCAAATTTAGACTAACACTTCATTTTCTTTGTCCGTAGCGTTCCCAAGATACAATCTCAGATAGTTCTTTGCGTGTTTTCGTTTGTTCCTCATTCGGATAACCGAGTGAAACCGTACAAATTAGGTGGAGTGAATCTGGGACACCTAAGAGTGTCTTCATCTTTGATTCAAATGAAGTTCCCCGAACGCCCATCCAACAAGAACCTAGCTCAAGCCAATATGCCATAAGCATGATATTCTGGATCGCTTGATGAGGATCGCATAAAAAATATTTTTCGTTAGCTTCAGGGTCTCCAAGCACAGCAATTACCACAGGAGATTCTTTCATGAATCTTCCATGTGAGTGAATAGCTCCAAGCTTCTTGCGGGTTTCAGGGTCTTGAATTACGATAAAATGCCATGGTTGACGGTTCGCCGCTGAAGGTGCCCATTGTGCAGCTTCGAGGATTTTATCAATCTTCTCTTGTTCGACCTCCCGGGATTGGTATTTGCGAATGCTACGTCGCCCCTTAATGATATCAAGCAAATTCATGGTTGTTCGAAACTCCATGTTCCTGTCTAGTAAAAATATGCTTACAATGTCCTACTACTCATTTGGTTCATCAAAGAGATAGTGTGTAGAAGCCGGTGGTGTCAGCGGCTGATAATGAACTGAAAGACGATTGAAGAGCTCATTAGGACCAAGGGAAATGGCACTGTCTATCCATGCAAAACTTGATTCTTGACCCAATCGTTCAGGAGAATAGCGACCGAACATTTGTGAAAGATAGGTCTGGACTAGTTGGCGACGACGTGTTAGAACACCTACCTTTGATTGCAGCTCTTCTTTGGATGTTGGGTCAGCAGATT
Source organism: Candidatus Odinarchaeota archaeon (assembly GCA_048885185.1). GTDB lineage: Archaea > Asgardarchaeota > Hermodarchaeia > Hermodarchaeales > Hermodarchaeaceae > Hermodarchaeum. The sequence goes on from JBHLQC010000121.1 coordinate 2,817, forward strand.
CACGTTGTTGAATGATTGTATCCATTCGTTCCTTCTCAAGTCGGGATTCATCAGAGATCAGTTGTGCTGCCGTTTCTAGAATATATTCTCCACTTGCTGCAAAGAGAGAACGAGTGACTCCAGGATTGTCTTCGTTATATCCGGTAGCAATTGCAGAAGTGTGGAAATGAAGTTCACTCGGTTGAAGTGAACTCAGGTTTTCACTCGCTAGTTTCTGTGCTTGGCGTCGAGTCCAAGGATTTCCGTAATAAAGACGAGTGTATCGAAAGAAGATTGGAGCTATGCTTTGAATTGCTTCGAGTGCTGGTGACACTTGGGCGTGATAATCTGTTTCACCAGCGCCTCCCACGTGTAGAATCACAGGAGTATAGCTTTGTACGAGAAACGCACGAGTATCAACTCGCGGGGAAAGAAAGTCAGACCAGGGGCTGAGGTCCGGTGATTTTTCTTTTACCTGGATTGAATGGTCGGTTCTACATTTGGGACAACGGGCACTTATCTCAGCTTTGCTATTTGTCGATGAGTGAATGAAGGTAGGATCCAAACGGGTTCGGTGGCAACCCTTTGTCGGACATTCAAGATGGAACGGCACGTAATCCTCCTCGCGAACGCCAATACCTGGAGTATAGCCAAATTCTTTGAGTTGACTTCCGCTATGATTTAAGGCTTGAATGAGACGAGGGCGGATTGGGGATTTCAATAGATACTCAAAAGCTGGGAGCATGAGTCGACGTATGTTTGAGTTCGAAAAAACTTGGAATAAGATTCCACTATCCTGTGACAGGTTAACAATCCGCATCCAGAGGAGTAAACTCCACTCTGAAATAGTGCTTGCCTGGGTGAATGTTGATTCAAGGATGTTGGTAAGCGTCTGGATTCGATTCTCAAATTGACTCTTTAGTACTTTAGGTAATCCTGCAACTAGTTCATGATAGGTTGAAGTAATTTTTGTTAGTGCTTGGCTAAACCAGGTTTGTGGGGGGAGTGGTAACACATGCATCGGTGATTGTTTGTATTCACGGGGGACAGGCATCGAGAATGTGATTCCTCTGGGTCCTGGGCTAGGCAAATGAATTACGGTTAGTTCCTTTTGTTCATGGTCGTGGTCACCCACAAACATGACAGGAACCGTGTTCTGCAAAGTTGCGAGTCGGGCAATTGTGGCGAGTTTATTAATTACAAAGCCGGGGCCACCAAACAAAGCTGGTTGGTGTCCCGCCTCTACAACTGCTGTCTGTTCTTCTAGGCGGTCTAAGTTCTTTTTCGCCTTCGGAGTTAGCCCTTGATATTCTCGATGAATATTTCGTAATGCATCACAAAATTGGCTAAATCGCTCCTGGGAAAATAGAGGTTGTTGATTGGTACGATATCCTTTGATTAGAGGACGACTGATTGTCACAGCTTCCTTCAAATTAAGAGGGATTGGTCCCCAAAATCGGGGGGCGACCTCATGACCATCGAATACATACTCTGAATACATCCTACTCGGCATTACCGGTGGGGTCACTGTTCCGAGTCCTCCTCCGGTTGGCGTCGATACGCAACTACAACAAGGCTGGTTAATAATATTAGAGTAGTAGTGAGTGCAAGTATTGTGGCAACATTTGTTGCTAAGTACTGATTGTCAATAATTACCAGTGAGCCAAAGCTATACCATACTTCTTCTTCCACGCGATGGAGTTGATGAGCAAAGAGTTCAACTTTTTCTGTTCGCCATTCGGCAATATAATCGCTGGCAACAATTTGCCATAAGGTCACAAATGGTCCTCCAGTAGCATACACTGAATTGTAGTAAGTATCAATCGGGTCACTCCCTGGTCCAGCTGCAATTAAATCAAACGGAAGCCATCCCCAAGGTGGAACATAAACCATTGCCCAACCATGACCATTTGAATTCTGCCAATCAACATAAAGATAGGCATCTTCTTCAACAGATCCCCAAAGATATCCCTGCGTTCGGGCAGCATTCTGAAACCAATGACCAGTCAAGAGATAGCAAGGTATATTGTAAATCCGCAGAAGTGTAATTAACAAATTAGACTGATCGTCACAATCGCCCATTTGACTAACTACGGTCTCTTCAGGATATTGGGGTTCAGTTATCCCAGTCGATCTGGTGATATTTGCTTGAATCCACCCAATCGACGCATAAACTAAGGCGAGAATATTATTTTGAGACTCTTCTGGAAGTCCCTCCTGGATAACTTGTGCAAGATCGAGCAAGGACTGGTTCCAAGTCTTCCACAACATTGTCCCAGAA